>NZ_JAAOHT010000033.1:0-40068 GCF_011440255.1 Haloarcula sp. JP-Z28
ACTGTGACGGCGGCCCGGCCGCCGAGTGCGAACTCGGAGACTACGGGGACTAGAGCCAGCGCACAGCGACTACTGCGAAACGGAAAATACGGAAACGGAGAACCGAGCGGGGACTGGACACAAGCAGTCCCCAACTGTCAGAGGCAGACGGACGCGCCCTGAAACGGACACGTCACGTCGGCACATCCGGCTGTTCGGAGCCGGGGCCGCCTTACTCCAGTAGCTCCGGTGCCGCGTCGTATGCCACCCCCTTGACCGCGGATTCCGACGGGTCGTCACCGTCGTTGTCGGTCGGACAGTCTGTCTCAGCCATGGTCAGTCGTCCGCCGAAATCGGCTGGCCCTCGGCGTCGGTCGGGGCCGGGCTTTCGCCGTCGTCGAAGGGATACCACGACTGCTTGCCGTCAGCCAGGCATGGGTCGGTGTACCCCTCGACTTCCTCTGGTTCGGCCAGCTCGACGATTGTTTCGTGGCCGGTGGCGTCGACCCACTCCCGGAAGGTCTGCCCCTCCGAGCGAAGCGCGGCGTATGCCTCAACGATGTTAGCGATCATGCCCGGCACCTCGTCAGCAGGGACGCGCTGGCGGACCCACTCGATGAACGTCGGCTCCGCGCCGATACCGCCGCCGACACCGATATCGACGGCTTCGACCATCTGGCCGTCCTTGCGGGCGCGCATCCCCTGTAAGCCGATGTCGGCCGTCATCGCCTGGCCGCAGTCGGCCGTACAGCCCGAGAAGTGCATCTTGATGCGGTCCACGTCGTCGGGCACATCGACGTTGTCACCGAGCCAGCGGAGCAGGCGAGCCATCCGCGCCTTTGTCTCGGTGAGCGCGAGTGAACAGAACTCCGTTCCGGTACAGGCCATCGCCCCCTGAACAAACGGGTTCGGCTCGGGCGAGTGTTTGTCCAGTAGCGGCTCGTTGAGGAGATTCGAAATGTTCCCGTCGGGGACGTCCATGATGACTGGGTTCTGTCGGCGGGTCAGGCGCACTTCGCCGGAGCCGTAGGCGTCGGCGAGGTCCGCGAGTTCGATGGTGTCCTCTGCGGAGAGTCGGCCCACGGGCACCGAGATCCCGACGTAGTTCTTCCCGTCTTGCTGGTCGTAGACGCCGACGTGGTCGTGGGCACCGTGTTCAGCAGACTTGCCGGCGTTGTACGTATACTCCCCGCGGAAGTCAGTGCCAGCGGTTTCAAACTCGAAATCCAGCCGCTCGTCGAGTTCCTCGCGGATGGCGTCGGTCCCATGTTCGTCGACGAAAAACCGGGCGCGGTTCTTCGAGCGGTTCTGACGGTTGCCCGCCTCGTGGTAGTACTCGACAAAAGCACGGACCGTCTCGACGGCGTGTTCGGGCCGGATGAACAGGTCCAGCGGACGGGCCTCGCGGGGTTCGCGACCACCGAGGCCGCCGCCGACGCGGACGTTGAACCCCTCGATTTCCTCGCCGTCAATGAACTTGTGGGCCGGCTCCAGCCCGATGTCGTTGATGCTGTCCTGGGCACACCCCTGCTTGCACCCCGTCACCGAGATGTTGAACTTCCGGGGCATATTGGAGAGGTCGTTGTCGTCGCGGATGGTCTCCTGAATCTCGTCGAGAATCGGGCGGGACGCGACGTACTCCTCGGCCTTGCCGGCGACCGGACAGCCGGAGATGTTCCGCATCGTGTCCCCGCCCGCAGAGCGCGAGGAAACGCCGACGGCTTCGAGTTTCTCCCAGATTTCCGGGATGTCTTCGAGTTTGAGCCAGTGCAGTTGGATGGACTGTCGTGTCGTGAAATCAATCCAGCCGTTGCCGAACTCAGGGTTCTCCGCTGGCCCCTTCGCGTAGTCGCGGGCGACTTCGCCGATAGCCCGGAGCTGGTCGGGCTCCAGAACGCCGCCGCAATTTGTCAGCCGCATCATGAAATACGACTCTTGTCCGCCGCGGTGGTGGAAGACACCCCAGAACTTGAACCGCGAGAACCACTTCTCGCGTTCGTCCTCGGGAATCGACTCCCAGCCTTTCTCGGCGAACTCCTCTAACTTCTCCCGTACCTCGTCGCCGTACAGCTCCGCCTTGTACTCCTCCTTTTTATGTGCCATCTTCGCGCTCCCCCGTTCTTAATGGATGTAGTGTTTTATCTCTCATATTTATTTGAATGTCCGCTAATTCACGTCTAATTACTTAGCTTGCTGTCTTATAACCCTAATCGTTAAAGAAGTAAAGAGTATGAATGGGTTCGGAAACAGCTGTCCAGAATTATACCGTCTGGGAGGTATTTAAAGAAGTTATACACCACACCGTCGAAAGGGCTAAAACCGCAGTACTGCAGACGATTGGCCGGCCGAGCGCTGGAACTCGCTTTCAGAGACGCGACCCGAGGATAGGTCGCCCAACCGGGGTGGACCCGTAGAACTGAGGTGTCGGTCGCGCGTGCGCAAAACCAGAACTGGACGGACGCGACACGCAACGCAGCGGCTGTAGCAGTGAACGTGCGTGAAGTAAACGAGAGACCGTAGAGGGCGTCAGTCGTCGCCGGAGGCGACAGTCGGACCTTCCTGCGTACTTCCGACGAACCCGGCCGTGTTCGCGATTTTCGCGATCTCCGGTCGGAACACCCACGCCGACAGGGCGACGATGGGTATCATCGTGACAGCGGCCACGGAATACCCCAGGTGGAGGTTCGCCAGCCACGGCGCGGAGTAAAACAGCGGGTAGACAATCCCTCCGACAGTGCCGACGCCGCCGACGACACCGGCGACCGAGCCAGAGTCGTTGGGGAACATCGCAGGCACCTGCGCGAAGATAGCGCCCTCAGCCCAGGCACAGCCCGTGCCCACGAGGAAGCCGATGACGACCGCGTTCAGCAGGACCCCGGAGAGGCCGGCCAGCGTCATGGCGAACATCATCAGCACGATGAAACAGAGCCCGAGGAACGTCCACTGTTCGCGGTACTGGCCCTTGAAAAAGGGCAGGATGTTCTTCTCCTTGCGGGCCAGCAGGTCGCTGCCGTAGCCGCCAAATGGCCGGAGCAGTCCCGCTGCAATCGAAAACGTTGCGGCGAAGGTACTCGCGATGACGAGGTTGTCCTGGTTGAACGCCTCGCGGTAGTAGGTGGCGAGCCACCCGTTCATCGACAGTTCGAGGCCAAAGGACATGATGTACGCGGCGGCAAGGACGACAGTGCCGTACCGCGTGGCCGTGTGCAGCCAGCCTTTGAAGTTGGTGTTCTCCTTGGTCGCCTGACGTTTCGCCTCGCTTTTTGCGGCCTCGCCGAGCGTGTAGTAGGCGATTGCGAGGAGGATGGAGACGATGCCGGTGTAGAAGAACGCGGCTCGCCAGTTGGTCGAGAACAGCGGCCCGTTCCACCCGGACCCGAACACGCGAGGGAGAATCAGCGCGCCGCCGGCGGCACCGGCGTTCCCGACACCAGCGTATATGCCCTCCGCCAGACCGAGGTTCTCCTCCTCGAACCACTCGGCGACGTGCTGGATGCCGATGACGAACGTGATGCCGGCCGTCGCCACGATGAGTCGGAGCACGAAGAACACGGAGTAGTCCTGTGCGAAGGCGCTCCCGATCGAGAACACACCAACGTACGCCAGCACGATGGCAAAGATAGCCGGTGCACCGAACTTATCCGAGAGCCAGCCGGTGAGCATTCGGCCGAACGGAGCCATCCAGATGGCCGAACTCGCCAGAATCCCGATCTCCGCCGTCGACAGTCCGAACTCGTCGGCCATCGGGCCAGTAAACGGCGCGAACGAGAACCAGATAAGGAACGAGAAATTGAAGCCGATGGTCGCCAGCAGCAGCGTTCGGTACTTCGTCATCTTGATCAGTCCCATGCCGACACCTCAGTTACGGACTGCACGCCATTTACGATTATTACCGGTTTTTTGTCCACCAATTCTATTATATTTTGGATGTGTGCCCACATCAGTACATGATAGGCAAAAGACTCGTCATTTAATAACAGTACCCCTTTACATAACGGCTATTCTAAAGCGCCTGAGTGGAAAGGTAGCAAATATATCATCGGATATCACCTGTTTAAGGCCATTGAACGCCCACCACACGAGTGTATAGTTGGACATACATTGGATTATTTCACACTGAGTGAGATGTCATCATGCAGACGAACTAACTGGGCTGCGTGGTAGCTGGACGCCTGTCAGCTGTACGGCTTTCGGGACTTTCGCCACCGCGAGTATCTGGTCTCAGCTACAGCCAACAGTATCAGTCAGCCGTCGCCGGCGACAGTTCAGCCTCGGCGGCGACGAGGCGGGCGGCACACTGCTTGAAATTCGGTTCGTCGGACTGGGGGTCGCGGTCTGAAAGCGTCAGCCGGTTCGTCGCCGGATGGTGGATCGGCAGCCAGACCATCCCGCGGGGAACGCCCGCATCGCGGTCGATGTCGACTGTCGCAGAGCCGCGACGGGTTTCGACGGTCAGTGTCTCGTCGGTGACGAGTTCGCTGTGTTCCGCAACCGTCTCGGGGTGGATGCGGGCCACCAGGGCCCCGGCCTCGCCGCCGCGGGAGCGGACACCGGTGTTGTATCCGTCAGCCTCGCGGGCGGTGGTCAGCGTCAGCGGGTAGTCGTCGTCGGTCGGCTCCGGAAGCGTCCCCTGGCGGCCGGTCGAGAACTGCGCGCGGCCCGAGGAGGTCGGGAACGACCACGACTCGTCGTCGTAGTAGCGGTAGCCGCCGGCGCTGTCGTCGTCGGGCGCAGGCCACCGCACGGCGTGGCTGTCGTCGAGGCGCTCGTAGGTGATGCCCGAGCAATCAGCGACCGTCCCCTCGGTGAGGGCGGTGAACTCATCGAACACAGCCGACGGGTTCGGCGACGTGGACTCGAACAGCCCGGGGAACAGCCGCGAACCGATGGTAGCGATGATGTCAAGGTCCGATCTGACACCGCTTGGCACGTCAGTCGCCGACCGGACGCGGGAGATGGTCCGCTCCATGTTCGTTGTCGTGCCGTCGCTTTCGCCCCACGTCGCGGCCGGCAAGACCACGTCGGCAATCTCCGTCGTTTCGGTGTGGAAGGCGTCCTGTACGACGACGAAGGCGTCTTCCAGTGTCTCGCGGACGCTCTCGGACTCGGGCATCCCGGCAACAGGATTGGTGGCGACAGCCCAGACGGCCTCGGGTTCGCCTTCGAGCATCCCGACCGGGCCGGGGCCGGTGTCGTCGGGGAGGCGGTCCACCGGCACGTCCCAGTGGTCGGCGACGAGGCGGCGGTGGTCTGGGTCCTCGAAGGCCCGCTGGCCGGGCCAAGTTCCTTTCGAGGAGCAGATGCGGGTCCCCATGGAATTGGCCTGGCCGGTCAGCGAGAACGGGCCGCCGCCGGGTCGAAGGTTCCCCGTCGCCAGCGTCAGGTCGATGAGCGCCCGTGCGGTCTCGGTCCCCTGAACGTGCTGATTGATGCCCATGCCCCAGTAGATGAGCGCCTGCTGGTCCATCGCGTCGGCAAGCAGGTCCACCTCGGCCATTTCGATGCCGGCCTCGTCGGCCGCGTCGTCGGCATCGGGCAGCGTCGCAAGCAGGTCCTCGAACCCGTCGGTCGCTTCATCGACGAACTCGCGGTCGACCCGCCCTGTTTCGACGATACGGGCAAGGACGGCGCGAGCCAGTGCGAGGTCCTTCCCCGGGTCAGGTGCGACGTGATGTTCGGCGTTCTCTGCAGTCTCGGAGCGGACAGGGTCGACGACGATGATTTCGACGCCGTCCTCGTCAGCGGACTGCTGAACCCAGCGGAACAGCACGGGGTGGGCGACCGCCGGGTTCGCCCCCCAGACGACGTGTCGGTCGGCGTCGCTGATGTCGGCGTACGTACACGGCGGCGCGTCGCTACCGAAGGACTGGTAGTAGGCGGTGACGGCACTGGCCATACACAGCGTCGTGTTGGCGTCGTAGTTCGTCGTGCCGAAGCCGCCGCGGGCGACCTTCCCCAGCGCGTAAGCGGCCTCGTTGGTCTGCTGGCCGCTGCCGAGGACGGCGACAGCGTCGGGGTCCTGCTGGTGGACGGCCTGAAGACCCTCGACGGCGCGAGCCAGCGCCACGTCCCACTGGGTCTGGCGGAGTTCGCCGTCACTGCGGACCATCGGCCGGGTGAGCCACTCCCCGTCGGGGTCTTTGCTCTCTCGGAGGCCGCGTGCACAGGCGAGACCCTGGCTGACTGGATGCGCGGCGTCGCCGCGAACAGCGTCGATACCATACCCCTCGTCAGCGCCCTGATGCATGTGGCCACAGCCAACGGCACACCGCATACACGTCGTCGGCACCCAGTCGCTCACAGCCGCCCACGCGCCGTCTCGACGCCCATTTGTCCAGTTTGGCATGATATTACAGTACGTTCGGATGCCATTATCGTATTTCCATAGATGAACACACACTGTATAACAGTGACTCTTTACGAAATACTTATTTCAACGGCAAGCGTGTGACATCCGTCCACTAGATTGGAGGCACCGCGAAGTAACAACAGTTTCTTTCTGACAGCGGTCAAACGGCAGCGTATGAACCACGAGCAGTCACGAGCGCTGTACGACCGCGCCCTGTCGGTGCTGTCGGGCGGCGTCAACTCCTCCGTGCGAGCGACGCGGCCCTATCCGTTCTTCGTCGAGAAGGGGGACGGCGGGCACGTCATCGACGCCGACGGCAACCGCTACATCGACTTCGTCATGGGCTATGGCCCGCTCCTGTTGGGCCACAGCCTGCCCGAACAGGTCCAGTCGGCCATCCAGCAACACGCCGCTGAGGGGCCGATGTACGGCGCACCCACCGAAGTCGAGGTCGAACTGGCCGAGTTCGTCACCCGACACGTCCCCAGCGTCGAGATGCTGCGGTTCGTCAACAGCGGGACCGAGGCGACCGTCTCGGCGGTCCGACTGGCTCGTGGCTACACGGGGCGGGACAAAATTGTCGTGATGCAGAGCGGCTACCACGGCGCACAGGAATCCACGCTGGTCGAGGGCGAAGGCGACCACACGGCCCCGTCCAGCCCCGGCATCCCCGAAAGCTTCGCCGAACACACCCTAACTGTCCCGTTCAACGACGAAGAGGCCGCCCACGAGGTGTTCGAGGAGCACGGCGACGACATCGCGGCTGTCCTCACCGAACCCATCCTCGGGAACTACGGCATCGTCCACCCGGTCGAGGGCTATCACGACACGCTCCGGCAGTTGTGTGACGACCACGGCTCCCTACTCATCTTCGACGAGGTCATTACCGGCTTCCGCGTCGGCGGTCTCCAGTGTGCCCAGGGCGCGTTCGACATCGACCCCGACATCACCACCTTTGGGAAGATCGTCGGTGGCGGCTTCCCGGTCGGGGCAATCGGCGGCAAAAGTGAGATCATCGAGCAGTTCACCCCTGCCGGCGACGTGTTCCAGTCCGGGACCTTCTCCGGCCACCCCGTGACGATGGCGGCCGGCCTGGAGACGTTGCGGTATGCGGCTGAACACGACGTATACGGCCACGTCAACGACCTCGGTGAACGACTCCGAGCAGGCTTGCAGGACATCCTCGAAGACCAAGCTCCCGAGTATACCGTCGTCGGCCGGGATTCGATGTTCAAGGTCATCTTCACCCGTGATGGTCCGGATTCGCTCGAGGGGCAATGTGAGGCTGGCTGCCAGCAACAGGAGTCCTGTCCGCGCTTCGAGTACTGTCCGAAGACCGGCCACGACGTGACACAGGCCGAGACCGAGCGGTGGGAGCGGCTGTTCTGGCCCGCGATGAAAGACCAGGGCGTGTTCCTCACGGCGAACCAGTTCGAGTCACAGTTCATCTGTGATGCCCACACAGGTGAAGACATTGAGAATGCGCTCGAAGCGTACAAAGAGGCGATATGAGGTGAGCGACGACGACATCGCACTTTCGGAGAAGCGGATGTACGGGGCGAAACGCCCGGAGACCCACGCGTACGTCGCGTCAGGACTGGGCGTCACCCGTGTCGAGACGGCCGGTGGCCAGATCGGGCGGTTCAGTCTGAGCGAGCGGTGCAATGCCCGTGATGTGGCCGGGGCGAGCGGCGAAGTCGCGGTCGCCACCGACGAGGACGTGCTCGTGTTGACCGACGACGGCTTCGTCCCGACCGGATTCGGACCGGCCACCGCCGTCGGCTACGACGGCGACGGACTGCTCGCAGCCGGCGACAGCCGCGTCGCTCGGTACACCGGGGAGTGGCAAGGTATCGGCGAGGTTGTCGACGTCCAGGCCATCGACGGCGACCGCCTCGCTGCGGCCGAGGGCGTGTACGCGCTTCCGTCGCTCGACCGGCTCGGGCTCGTGGACGTGGCCGACGTGTCCGGCGACTACGCCGCGACCGAGAGCGGGCTGTACCGCTACGGAGGCGAGAACGGCGAGTGGACCGAGGTGCGGTCTGGCCGGCACGTGGCGGTCGCAAGCGACGGCGAGCAGGTGCACGCTGCCGCGGCGGACGGGCTGTACGAGCTAACCGACGGGTCGTGGGAGCCGTGTACGCTCCCCGTCGACGAGCGCGTGGTCGACGTGACCCACGGCGACGACACCTACGCTATCACCGAGAACGGGACCTTCCTCGTTGCGACTGCGGCCGAGGCGACAGCCGACGGACAGGGCGGCTGGCGACAGCGCTCACTGGGCGTCCCCGATGTCGTCGGCGTCGCCGTCGCCTGACCGAACACGGCCCACCCCGGCAGCACCAATCAGTCGCGTGCCTGTCTCACGCGCCACATCCGCTTACGGAACCGAAACAGGGTTTAGCCCGGGCAGCCACCCACCGGATATGATTATCCCCGGGGCGGACACACAGGCGTTCGCGGCGACCCTCGCCGAGGCGACCGGCGAGCGGCTGGGACGGGTCGAGTACGAACGGTTCCCCGACGGAGAACACGTCGTTCAGGTCCCAGAAGCAGTCTCCGGCGAGCGTGCCGTCGTCGTCGCCTCAACCGTCGACAGCGACGCACACCTCCAGTTGCTCCAGTTGCAGGACGCGGCCCGCGAAAGCGGTGCAAGTGAGGTTATCACCGTCATTCCATACATGGGCTACGCCCGTCAGGACGAGGCGTTCAAGCCCGGCGAGCCGGTCTCCTCGCGGGCAATGGCCCGCGCTATTTCAACGGGAACCGACCGCGTGCTGACGGTAAATCCACACGAGCCGGCCGTCTGTGACTTTTTCGACGTGCCAGCTACCAACGTTGACGCGGCGAGTGTTCTCGCCGACCCACTGCCTGCGGACCTGCAGGACCCGCTCTTTCTCTCGCCCGACGAAGGCGCAATCGCTCTCGCGACAACGGTCCGGGACGCATACGGTGAGGGCGAGACGGACTTCTTCGAGAAGGACCGGGACTACAACACCGGCGACATCGAAATCAGCCCCAGCGACGCACCGGTCGAGGGCCGGGATGTGGTGCTTGTCGACGACATCATCGCCACCGGGTCGACGATGAGCGAGTCCGTCGGCGTCCTTGACGACCGCGACGCCCAGCGTGTGTTCGTCAGTTGCGTCCACCCAATGCTCGCCAGCAATGCCCTGACGAAGCTCAACAGTGCCGGCGTCGAAGCCGTCTACGGGACGGACACGCTCGAACGCGCCGTCAGCGAGGTCAGCGCCGCGCCGGTCCTCTCGGAGAGGCTGGAATGATTGGAGCACAGCGCTGTCCGTTTGTACGGCTGGCAGCCAGCAGTCGAATCACGCGGCGGGCAATCCGATAGTGAACACGGAGCGCAGAGCCGTGTCTGTCGCAGACAGCCCTCAGTACCAATTCTGATAACGTGTCGCAAGGTTGATTTCTAGGCAAGCGTTGTGCAGGAACATGGCACAGGACAGCAGACCGCGCTACGGTATTGAGGGGAACTGGGAGGAGCTCTATATCAACGGAGACTGGTGTGAGCCCGACTCGGGCGACAGTCTCGCCGTTGAGAACCCATCGACGCGGGAGACGGTTGCACAGGTTCCCCGCGGGAACGAAGCAGACGTCGACGCAGCCTATGAAGCGGCCGAACGCGCTCAGGAGGAATGGAGGCAGACGCCGCCCGCGCACCGCGAGGAGCTGACACAGGACCTGCTCCAGGCGATTGAACAGCGCCGAGAGGAAATTGTCTCACTCCTTGCAGCCGAGGCCGGACAGGTCCCGCCAGTGGGGCACACGTCAGTCGACCTCACAACCGACCAAGTCGCCGAGGCCGCGACCATGCCTCGGCGGATGAAGGGCGAACACGCCGTCTCGAACATCCCCGGTAAGGAGCACATCGTCGAGCGTGAACCGCAGGGCGTGGTGACAGTAATCTCACCGTGGAACTTCCCACTGAACCTCTCTGTCCGGGCGCTGGCACCGGCTATTGCCGCCGGGAACACGGTTGTACTGAAACCCGCGACGAACACGCCGATCACTGGCGGCCTCCTGTTTGCTCGTCTGTTCGAAGACGTCGGGTTCCCGGACGGCGTCTTGAACATTGTGACCGGGCGGGGCTCCGAAATCGGTGATGCTGTGGCGGGCCACGAGCACAGCGACGTAGTGGCGTTCACCGGGTCGAGCGAAGTCGGTCGTCGGGTCGCCGCGACAGCCGGTGAGAACCTTTCGGAGGCTGCCATGGAACTGGGCGGCAACAACGCTCATATCGTGACAGCCGACGCAGACATCGACGCGGCTGTCGATGCCGGGTTGTTCGGTTCCTTCACTCACCAGGGCCAAGTGTGTATCTCGATCAATCGCCATATCGTGGAAGCGGACGTGTACGACGAGTACGTCGAGAAGCTGACGGCGCGCGTTGCGGACCTGCCCGCGGGGAGCGCACACGACGAGGTCGTTGTCGGGCCGATTATCGACGAGTCACAGCGTGACGAGATACTGACGTATATACAGCAGACCATCGAGGCGGGTGCCACGCTCGAAACAGGTGGCGACGTTGTCGAGCTCAATGGCGTCGATGACTCGCTGGTGGTGGCACCGACGGTGCTTTCAGACGTGACAAACGAGATGGCTGCCGCCTGCAACGAACACTTCGGGCCGGTCGTTCCGATCATTCAAGCGGCGGATGTCGACGAGGCTGTCGCGCTCGCAAACGATACGCCACTCGGGCTCTCCGGGTCAGTCCACGCCGGTGACGTTGGTGCAGGCAAGCGCATCGCACAGCGGATGGAGACCGGAATGGTCCACGTCAACGACCAGCCGATTAACGACGAGGCACACGTCCCGTTCAGTGGGACCGGCGCGTCAGGCGTCGGCGGGTACAACAGCGATGACTTCCTCGCAGAGGTCACCGAAAAGAAGTGGATATCGCTGCAACACGAGGCACGCGAGTTCCCCTTCTGACTGCCCTGGTCGCGGGATTTATTCCTCAAAAGCCGGCTTGGCAGTGTTGCCCCGGGATATCTATCACCGATCTCATCCGATACCCGGGATATCGATAAGCTAAAACGCGCACACACCTCGGAGGTAACTGATCACGATGTCGGAGAGGAGTGTCGGTACATCGCTGCCGTTCAGCGATATCGATGCGTCATGGTTGGTGGTGCCAGTTGGACTGATAGCCGCGGGAGTCGTACTTCAGGTGGCACCGCTCTCAGCCGACGCAACCCGGATGTTAGCGATTACACTGTTCTGTGTCGCACTGTGGGTCGGGTCGCCTGTCGAGCCGTGGTTTACTGCATTGCTGTGTATTGGACTCATCGGTGGCAGCTTTTCCACGGAGTTGGCCCTGACCGGGTTCCAGTCCCCCGCGACGTGGTTAGTTGTCGCTGGCATTCTTATTGGCGAGGCGGCCCGGAAAAGCGGCCTCGCCGACCTCGTTGAGCGAGCGGCGCTCTATCTGCTCCCGACAACTGCAGTAGAGGATGCTGTGGTGGTGTATCGATACCTGCTTGTCACGCTTTCGCTCGGGAGCCTGTTGCTTGCAGTGCTCATTCCATCGGCGCTGGTTCGCGTGCTCATCCTCGCGCCGATCCTCGCGTCACTCGGCGACCTCTTCAGCGAACGACGGGCGAAGGTCGGTATTTTTCTCGGGCCGCTGTTTGTCACGTTTTACGGGGCGTCAGGGATACTCACAGGCTCGCTAGCGAACATCATTATCACTGGACTGATCGAGTCCAGCGGCGGCCCAACTATCGCGTGGGGAGAGTGGCTGCTGTGGCTCGGGCCATCGATGAGTCTCGGGCGAACGATTCTCGTTATTGGCATCGCATACGTTCTGTATCGGCCAACAAGTCAGCAGCGCGTTGAGACACCCGAACAAGCGGACGGGCTATCCGTCAGCGCACGCGAGCGGCGTATGCTCGTCTTTCTCGCAGTCGGAGCCGTGATCTGGGCGACGGACTTCGTCCACGGCTTGCATCCGCTGTTCGGTGCAGTTGTCGTGGTGTTACTGGCGTTTATGCCGCGAATCGGTGTTGCCGCCCCGGAGAGTGTTGGCGACGCCGATTTCTCGATCATGTTTTTCCTCGGTGCGATCTTCGCTATCGCCGAGGGGCTCCGGCAGACCGGATTCACCGACGCCGCAGCGACCACCTTGTTATCCGTGCTTCCATCCGACCCGTCGCTCCCGCTGGTGCTCGCCGCGGTCCTCGTGTCTGCGCTCGCGCTCACCCTGCTTATGGAGGGGCTCGCGGTCGCCAGCGTCCTGACGCCAGTATTAGTTACGTTCGCCGGAAACGCCGGACTTCCGCTTGTTCCCATCGCAATGATGGAAGCGGTCGCACTCAACACCTACTTTTTCCCGTACCAGTCGGCAGTCCTTGTCGCTATCCTTGGCAGTGGGATGGTCAATTCTGTGGAACTCACACGAATGGCGAGTATTTGTTCGATCGCAACGCTTGGGATCCTCGTTCCGATACAGGTGGCCGTGTTCACACTCCTGATGTGAGCGGTCTCTGACGCTGTCACAACGACAGCGAAAGAAACAGTCTCGCTAGTCGTCGACAACAGTACTAAGATTTTCCTCTAGAGATGCGACGCTTTCCCGGATCTGTGTGACCTGTGTAGTCTGTCGCTTGTTCGCTTTTGCAAGCTCCGCAACTTCAGTGGCTACCTGTTGGACACCGTCGACAGTCGTGTCCAGTAACGCGGCGATTTCCTCGGCGCTTGCGGCCTGGTCGTCCGTCGCATCAGCGATTTGGTTCAGTTGGCCAGCAATGTCAGAGATCGACGACTGTATGCGTTGCTGATTCTCGGAGACGTTTCGCGTCTGCCGTTCTATTTCAGCAATACGCCCCGTGGTTTGCTGAACACTGTCGACAGTTTGCGACGCGATCTCCGCGATATCAGAAACCAGCTCATCAATACGTTCTGCTTCGGCCTGCGATTCTGTGGCAAGCGTTTTCACCTCATCTGCAACGACCGCAAACCCATCGCCCTCTTCACCCGCCCTAGCGGCCTCTATTGACGCGTTTAGCGCCAGCATATTTGTCTGCTCAGCCAAGTCGTTGATCGTCGTGACGACCGCATCGATTTCATCGACACGGGACGCGAGGCTATCCGCGTCCGCCGCCATCTGCTCGCTGGCTGCGGTGACTGTGTTCAGTGTCTCTAGAAGTTCTTCGGTCGCATCCTCCGACTCTTCGGCGAGCGTCTCCGCTTCCTCGCCCTGTGTGCTGATCGTTTCGACGCTAGAGGCCACTTCTTCAGTCGTCGCACTAAGCGTCTGTATTTCGTCATCGACATCGTCGATGTGCGCTGCTTCTTCGTCGGCAATGTCTGCGATCTCCTCTGCGTTCGTCGTGACCTGTTCAGCCGCCGACTCCAGGTCCGTCACCGTCGTTTCGAGTTCGCCCTGAACCTGCTTCTGTACCGTCCGCATCGATTTCCGCTGCTCGACGAGATCCGTCACACGACTTACATACTCGAAGGCACCGACGACGTCGCCGGTCGGTGAAACAAGCGGGACAGCGGTTGCCCTGACGTGCCAGTTCGTTCCGTCGTCATGGGTCCCGGACCGAACATCTGTTTCCCGTACCGGTTCGCCGGTTCGTGTGACTTCCTCAGCAAGCGTTTCAGTCACGTCGTCGGTTCCGATAATCTCGTGTGCGACTTCTCCTTTCGCTACCTCGGAATCAACGCCGTGAAATTCAGCTTGGACGTCATTCCAGTGAGTCAGCAGCCCGTCATTATCGACAGCGAGAGCCGGCTCCGGGAACTGTTCGACAAGCTGATCGAACAGGTGTTTCCAGTGGTCGCGTTCCGCGCGTAACCGCTCTTCTTCCGTGACAGCTTCAGAAATTGACGGTCCAAGCGTGTAATCGCCTGAGTCTGACGTATTACTCTGCACTGTCTGTCCATAGTGTACTCATTTACATAAATTACGGCGTGGGATTTCAACAAACGATATTTTATGAGAACCTCAAAAAACCCGCTGGCCGTTACTTCAGGTTACTGTAGACAGTTTTCGCTTCGACGGTGTCCCCAATTCTCAGTAAGTATAGCGTTCTGTATAAGCAAGTGTAGGTACAGACCTGAATCAAGAACTATTCGGATCGCTCCGCTGTACAGCACAACCGATACTGCGTGATCGCTCGCCGAAAGTGGCAGCTACCGGCCGTCAGTCCGACGCTTCCGTAGCTGCCACCGCTACAATCGCGATTTCCATCTCGGTACCTTCGACCTCCCATGTCTTCCGATGGCCGTCCTCGACGCCGTCTAGCTCGTCAGCGCGAACCTCCTCTTTGATGAGGGCCTCGTGCTCGCGGACCAGCGAATCCACGCGCTCGTCGTCGATTGTCAGGTCCACGACAATGCGCGCCTCGATGTCCAGTTCGAGGTCTTTGCGCATCTCCTGGATTCGGCGGATGACCTCGCGGGCGTACCCCTCGCTCTCGATGTCCTCGGTGAGCGCGGTGTCGACGTAGACGACGCCGCCGCCGTCGAGCGCGGCGAACTCCGTCCCGGTGACGCCCTCGGGCGTCTCACGGCGGAACGCGACCATCTCCTCGGTGAGGTCGACGTCCTCACCGAGCGCCTCGCGTACCGTACCTTCGAGGGTATCGAGTGACTGCTCGGCGACGCGGGCCTCGTTGAGCGCGTTCATGACGCGGCCGGCGTCGTCGCCGAAGGCCGGGCCGAGTTCGCTCATGTCGGCCTCGGCGGAGTACTGGAGTTCGCCCCACTCGTCGTCAGCGCCGACAACCTCGACGGCGCGGGCGTTGAGCCGGTCGGCGATGATTGCTTCTTGGGCTCGAACGGCGTCGGCCACGTCGTCGCTGTCCACGTCGACGACGACACGGGTGACGGGCCAGCGGAGTTTGCGCTCGGCCTGCTGGCGAGCGTTCGAACCCGCTTCCTCGACCTCGCGAACGACTTCGATTTCCCGTTCGAGCGCCGGGTCGTGCAGGTCAGCGTCGACCTCGGGCCAGTCGCACATGTGGACCGTCGGGTGGCCGGCGTCGCCGGTGAGTGCGCCGTACACCTGCTCGGCGACGAACGGCGTGAACGGAGCAAACAGCGCGGCCACGGATTCGAGCACGCGATAGAGGGTGGCGTAGGCCGCCTGCTTCGAGGCGCTGTCTTCCTCCTCCCACATCCGCTCGCGGACGACCTGAATGTAGAAGCGAGAGACGTCCTCAACGACGAACTCGAGCAGTTCGTCGACCGCCTTGTCGTTCTCGAAGTCGTCCATCGAGTCGGTCATCGCCTCGGTGACGCTCTGGAGCCGGGAGAGCACCCACTCGTCGACGAGTTCGAGGTCGTCGCGGAGGTCCTCGACCGTCGTTTCCTCGGGGTCGAAGTCATCGGCGCGCATGTACGGCAGCGGGAACCGGGCGACGTTCCAGAGGATGTTCAGCCGCCGTTGCATCTCGGCGGTTTCCTCCCAGGAGAAGTTCATGTCCTCGCCCTGAGCAGTCACCGATAGCAGGAACAGCCGCATCGGGTCGCGGCCGTGCTTCTCGATGACCTCGTGGGGGTCGATGAGGACGCCTTTGGACTTGGACATCCCACGGCCGTCGGGCATGTTGGCGTAGCCGTGCATCAGCACCTGCTTGTACGGTATTTCGCCGGTCGCGGCGGTGCTCATGCCCAGCTGAGACCAGAACCACCCGCGGGTCTGGTCGTGGGCCTCCATGATGAGGTCGGCGGGCCACAGTTCATCGAAGTCCTCCGTCTGCTCGGGGTAGTTGACGGTCCCCCACGTCGCGACGGAGGAGTCGAGCCAGACGTCGAACACGTCGCCGACACGGGTGTAGGTCGTGCTGTCCTCGGTGATGGTGAGGTCGTCGACCGTGCCCTTGTGGAGGTCGACGTTTTCGGGGTCGATGTCCTGGTCGACCCGCTCGGCGAGTTCCTCGCGGTCGCCGACGACGATGGCGTCGTCCATGTCACCGGACCAGTCTTCAGGGAGCCAGATGGGGATCGGGATGCCCCAGTAGCGCTGCCGCGAGACGTTCCAGTCCGGCGCGTCCTCAACGAAGTCCCGGAAGCGGTTATCGCGGGCCCACTGCGGGTACCACTCGCTGTCCTCGATGTTCGCCATCAGTTCGTCCTTGATGTCAGTCACCGTGATGAACCACTGGTCGGTAACGATACGGACGATGTCGGTGTCACAGCGCCAGCACTGCCCTTCGCGGACGGTGTGGCCAGATTCACTGGAGAGCAGGACACCGTTCTCGTCGAGGTCGTCGATGACCTCGTCGTTGGCGTCGCGGACGAACGTCCCGGCGTACTTGCCCGCGTCGTCGGTGTAAACGCCGTCGCTCCCGACCGGACAGAAGATTTCGAGGTCGAGTTCCTGTCCGCGCTCGAAGTCCTCCTCACCGTGGCCGGGCGCGGAGTGGACGAGGCCTGTGCGGTCGGCCTCGACGTAGTCGGCGGTGTACACCTGCCCAGAGCCCTCGCCTTGGGCGTGGTCCGGCACTTTCTCGGCCAGCGGGTGCTCGTACGCCCAGCCGACCATCTCCTCGCCGGACAGTTCCTCGACGACCTCGTAGTCGTCGTACCGGCCGGCCTTCAGTACATCCTCGACACAGGCCTCGGCGAGATAGAGGCGTTCGGTGTCGCCGTCTTTCTCGGCGTCGACGCCCACGTATTCGAGGTCACCGTCGGCGGCGACGAAGGTGTTGGCGACGATTGTCCAGGGCGTCGTCGTCCAGATGACCAGACTGCCATCCTGTTCCGCCAGCGGGAACTTCACGTAAATCGACGGCTTGCCCACGTCGTGGTACTCGACCTCGTTGTTTGCGATGCCGGTCTCACAGCGCGGGCACTGGTTGATGGAGCGCTGGCCCTGTTCGACGAGGTCGCGCTCGTGAGCCTGCTGGAAGCCCCACCAGGCGGCCTCCATATACTCCGGGTTGACCGTCTTGTACGGGTCGTCCCAGTCCATCCAGACGCCGAAATCCTGAAAGTCCGTCTGGAGGCCTTCGAGTTGCTCCTCGGCGAAGTCTTTGCACTCCTCGATGAAGTTCTCCTCGCCGAACTGCTCGATGTCTTTCTTGTTCTCGAAGTCGAGGCGCTCCTCGACTTTCGTCTCGATGGGGAGCCCGTGCATGTCATAGCCCGGCCGGTCAGTGACGTTGTAGCCCTGCATCCGCAGGTAGCGGATGTAACAGTCCTTCAGGGTCTTGTTCCACGTCGTTCCCATGTGGGCCGCGCCGGAGGTGTAGGGCGGTCCGTCGACGAAAAAGTAGTCCTCGCCGTCGGCCCGGTGGGCCTTCGTCTGCTCGTAGGCGTCGACGTCGTCCCAGTACTCGAAGACGCCGTCCTCGACGGCGTCGGGGTCGTACTGGTCATCGACAGCGGCGAAACGTTCCATACCGCCACATTCGCCGCCTCCAATAAAGGACAATCGGTTGTATGTGTGCCGTTCAGCGCTCGCGCTCACGCTGAAGGAGCAAGCTGACCGTCTCGCCGGTCTTGTCCGTGAGCGGAGCGGCGACATGCCACCCCTCGGCTCCAAGTTCGTTCAGTTGCTCGATCGGCGGCGTGACCTCGCCGCCGAGTCCGGCGATCATGACATCACTGTCAACCTCGATAGTGCGGTACTCGTAGGAGGGCATACAGATGCTGGAGCGGCCACCGGCGATAAACGTCTTGTGGTGGCCCAGACAGTACGTCGGTACCGCCACCGACTTGCCACGCACAGCCCTTACCACAGATGTGCCAACGTTTCCGGACGGAGCGGAGCGAAACACCCTCACAGCGGACTGTCGGCGTTGCCCTGAACTCGCCGAGAGCCGGACCTGCATCTCGTGGGGCAACGGTCCGCTGGACGCCGACCTCGTGGTAGTCGGCGAGGCCCCAGCCGAGGGCGACTCCGAGGCCGAGCACTGGCAGGGCGGCAATCTGACCGGGATGGCCTACACGTCACGGCGTTCCGGCCGGAAGGTCCGCGACCTGCTCACCGACGCCGGGTTCAGTCACGACGACTGCTACTACACCAACGCCGTGAAGTGCCACCCGCCGGGGAACCGCGACCCGACCGATGCGGAACTGGCGAACTGCCGGCCCTACCTCGTCGAAGAAGTCGAGGCGATCGAGCCGACTGCGGTCGTGGCGACCGGGAAACACGCGACGAAGACAGTACTGGCGCTGGACGGCGAGTCGCTTGACGGCTTCCTCGACAGCGTGCTCGACCCCCGCCGAAGCGAGGCGCTGGGCGTGCCCGTGGTTCCGCTGCTCCACCCGTCGTATCAGGAAGTCTGGCTCTCGCGGCTGGGCTACGACCGCGAGACGTATGTCGACGCTCTCACGGACGCGGTCGCCGGTGTCGCCGACACCTAGAACCTTCTTGTGACCGCCGGACGCAGGGACGACCATGAGCGAGGACTGCATCTTCTGTCAGATCGTTGCCGGCGACATCCCCGGCCGCACCGTCTACGAGGACGACACCGTGCTGGCGTTTCTGGACGCCAATCCGCTCTCGCCAGGCCACACGCTCGTCATTCCGAAGGCCCACCACGAGCGGCTGAACGACACGCCCGCCGATGTGGCGAGTGCAGTCATGTCGACGTTGCACGAACTCGTCCCCGCCGTCGAGTCCGCCGTCGACGCCCCCGCCAGCACGGTTGCGTTCAACAACGGTGAGGTGGCCGGTCAGGAGGTCCCCCACGTCCACGGCCACATTATCCCGCGGTTCGAGGACGACGGCGGCCGCCCGATTCACGTGCTGGTCAACGACCGTCCCGACATTTCTGACGACGAACTGGACGACATCGAGAACGACATCGTCGCTGAGCAAGCGTAAAATTCCGCACCTTTTTACCGAAAGATACGCCAACAGCAACGCATGGGGGTTTCGACGCTTGCGTTCGTCGGGTGTACTGGTGGGGCTGGAACAACAAGGCTGACAGTCGAGACAGCGGCGACACTGGCCCGGGGTGGGCGGTCCGTCGCTGTCGTCGACGCAGCCTTCGGCACACAGGGGCTGGCGACGTACGTCGACGGGCGGCTCGACGCCGACGTGACTGCGGTGGCCGTCGGCGACGTGCCGGTCGACGACGCGCTGTTCGAGTGGGATATCGACGCCGACGGGCGGGTTGCGCTCTGTCCGGCCCACGCGCCGTTTGAGCGCCTCGCGCGAGCGAAGTCAGCCGAAAGCGCACAGGCGCTCGAACAGGCTATCGAAGAGGTAGCCGGCCGGTTCGACCACGTCCTGCTCGATGTGCCGCCGATCGCATCGAATCAGGCCGTCGCCGCTGCCACGACCGCACAGCGGCGGGCGCTCGTAGTGCCGGCCAGCCAGCGCGGCAGCGACCTGTTTCCGAGGCAACGAGGCCGACTCCGTGACATCGGCGCACCGGCATCGGCCATTGTCGCCACCCGCGTGCACGGCGATGGCGGTGAATCCGTCGAAGACGCGGCACACACCGTTCCACACATCGGACCGGGCGCACCCAGACCACTTGCGACGGACCCCCGGTCGGATATCGCTCCGGCTGTCGCCGCGATGGCCGAGGACCTGCTCGATGTCGACCTCGGTCTGACCTTCGAGGACGACGGCCTGTTCTCCCGCTAGGGCAGCGGGAGGACGATAACGGGGCGGTCGACGTTGGTCAGGAGGTCCCGAGCCATCGACCCGACGCCGTCGCTGTCGTCGGTCCCACGGTGGGGGCCGATGAGGAGTTCGTCCGGGTCATGCTCGTCAACCGCCGCCAGTATCTCCGTTACGGGCGCTCCGTCTCGCGTCTCCGTCGCGGGCATGAAGGCTGCGAGCCGCGAGCGGGCGACGTTGACGGCGTCACCGGCGTCGCGGGACGGAGCATCGGGGTCGCGGACCGCGACCACGACGATATCGTGATCGGCTGCCGGGTCGAGGCGGTGCTGGAGATAGTCAGCGGCGGCTGCGGTGACGTGGACAGAGCTGGTGGCGAGCAGGAACGTCGTCATTGTGTGTCAATGGGTTCCATTCGGCTTCGTGCTTTCGCTCGTCAGTAGCTGCATACGGCAGGGGATGTTATACACATAGTCAGGGGCTCGTAGCCACCGCATACGTATAGCAGATGAACACTCGTACACGGTATCCCACCGAGAGATATGTCCAACGCCCATCCAACCGGTGTGTCGGTGTTCGTCTGTCCGTTTTGCGAGCAGACGTTCGACCAGCCGCAATCGACGTGTGCAAACTGCGATAGCACCGTCGTCGTCCCGCTGGAAAACCAGTTCGTGTATCGCGATATCCTCTCGATGTGCGGGACGTAGGCCGGCCAGTCGAACGCGTTGCAGGCCCTTCACGACTCCAGTCGCACCGACGGGCTTACATACAGCCCAACCTGTACCCGAGAGCGTGCGCGTCGAGAACAGTTTCATCGGAACCGACGGCGTCGGGGAGAAGACCGAGCGGTCCATCTGGGAGCAGGGCGTCACCCACTGGGACGAGTTCGAACCGTCCGTCGTCGGCGGCCAGCGCGGCGACCGCATCCAGCAGTTCATCGACGAGGGACGGGACCGGGTGGCCGAGACCGACGTTACCTATTTTGACCACGCGTTTCCCAGCAGCGAGCGCTGGCGGCTGTACGAGACCTTCCGTGAACGGGCCTGCTTCTTCGACATCGAGACGACCGGACTCGACCAGGACCGCAACCAGGTGACGACGGTGAGCCTCCATCAGGACGGGGACACACAGACGCTCATCGCCGGTGACGACCTGACCGCCGGGAACCTCCGGGCCGCGTTCGACGGTGCGGACTTACTGGTGACGTTCAACGGCAAGCGCTTCGACGTGCCCTTCCTCGAAGCGAACTTCGATGTCGACCTTGACCGCCCGCATCTAGACCTGATGTACACCTGCAAGAAAATCGGACTCTCCGGCGGGCTCAAACAGGTCGAGCAGGACATCGGTATCGAGCGGGACCGGCCGGACATCTCGGGCCAAGACGCGGTGCGACTCTGGCGGGAACACGAGCAGGGCCGCGACGGTGCACTCGAAACACTGGTGTCATACAACCGTGAGGATACGGTGAATCTCAAGACGCTGGCCGAAACCGCCACCGAGCGGCTTGATGAGCAGATTTTTGTTGGCTGATTCCAGGGACGAGAATTGTCACCACACCCCCATTGTTTCAGGTGGAGCGGAGGCGGTGGCTGGCAGCCGTGGAGTGTTAGCGGGAGTATTACCGAGCTATCGACTCCAAAACGGCGTGTGGCCGTGGCCGAGGACGATAGAAGCCACGTGCCAGACAACGAGGTCAAAGAACAGCGCCGTATTCTGCCCCGTACCGATGCCGTAGAGCGACGGGAGATACAGCAGCGGCAGCAATACCGCACCCCAGAACGCAAACGGTCGGACACCGACGAGTGTCACGGTCCAGACCCCGCGAGCCGCAAACACAAGCGTATCGAGGTATTGACCGAGGTCTGTCAGTCGCAGTCTGTCGGCGTCGCTCCGGTGCGGGAGCGGAGGGCTATCACCGCTTGATGACCCCACCCTCACTCCCCCTGTCTGGCCTCGGTATCATTAATCGAATCAACAGTATACCGCACCTAATCGATGGTCACTACACAGATAGACGACCGCGCCAGCGCGTCTATGTGTATTCACGTCCACAGGTACTGTCATTTTGTGACAGGAATTACACTGGATTCACGGCGTCCCCACAATCCGGGCACGCGGCGAGCATCCGCGGCCAGTCGCCGGCCCTATCGTACGCGATGACGAGATTCGCTGCGGGAATCGTCACGTCACAGGCAGGACACTGCCCGAGCGGTGGGTCAACCGTTTCTGTGTCACTGTCCCACATGCATCGACCTACGCACTCAATACATATTGTTATCAGGCTCCTACGGAGTGTGCGGCACGTTTACGTGTCGTCGCTGTCCTGTGGCGGCCGCTCGGATAATCGGTCGAACCGACGCTGTGTCTCGCTCGCCCGGTTATCGGTTTCGTCGGGCTCATGGATTACATCCGCAAGCGCCGCGTCTGCAACAGTGATTTCCAGAACCACGTCGGCCGTCCGCGCCTCGGTCGGCAGTTCGGTCGCCGCAATGTCGAGGGCAGACAGTCCGGCCTCGGTGTCCACTTCCAGCGTGGCGATCCCGTCTTCGATCCGGTCGACGACGGCGGTGTAGGTTCCGTCAGGTAGCATTAGTAGCTCCGTTTCAGTATGGTCTCGTTGTCGGCGTCGGTCACAGTGACTGTGTCGCCGCCGTTGTTCCATATCGGACGCCCCGACCCCCAGTAAAGATCGGTGTCCGTGTCGGTGCCGCTGCCGGTGTGCAGCGTCACGGTTTCGTCCGGGCCGAGAGTGAATCCGTCGGGGACGGTGTAGCTGTGGTCGGCGTCATCGCTGACCGTCCAGCCGCCCATTTCCAGCGGCTCCGCGCCCGCGTTCCGGAACACGACGTACTCGTCGTTGAGGTTGTCCCGGTCGTCGCCCGCCGCATCGGCGCGCACCCGGTCGATAATCAGGTCGCCACTTGTGTTCTCGGCGGGCGTTCCACCGTCAGTTGCGGTTGGGCCCGGTGTATCAGTCCGCGGAGACGAGCGGGGCAGGTAGGTCGCTCGCGGCGTAACCGGTTCGGTCGCACCCGGCGCAATCGGGTCCCCGGTGCGGAGTGACAGCGGGTCGGTCGGCGCTGCCCGCTGCGTGCTGACGGTCACAGCGGTCCCGTTGCTAGTCAAGACGGTGTCCCCGTGGGTTGCGGTCCAGTATGCCGGAACCGAACGCGCCGTAAGGCGCTGGAGCGTCTCGTTGTTCGGATGGCCGTACTGCGAATCGTAGGCGCTCGAGACCACTACGGTCCGGGGGTCGACGGCGTCAAGTAGCGGCCCGCTCGTGCTTGACGCGCTGCCGTGGTGGCCGGCTTTCAGTACGGTGGCCCTGAGCGCCGCTCCGTAGGTATCGACGAGATACGCCTCCTGGTCGTCCTCCGCATCGCCGGTAAAGAGAAAGCTCATCTCGCCGTGCTCGATTCGGAGGACGATGCTGTTCTCGTTTCGCGCCGCGTTTTCCAGATACGGCTCCGGCGGGCCGAGCACGGTCGTCTCGACGCCGGAAAACGGAATCCGGTCGCCCTCGCGCGTTTCGTACAGCGTCACGTTGTGGGCTTCGACGGCGTCGAGGTACCGCTCGTAGGTCTGCGTGCTCGCGGCGATACCGGGGTCGTACACCGCACCGACGCCGCTTTTCTCGGTCTCGTAGTGCCTGATGACGGCCGCATTACCACCAATGTGGTCGGCGTCGTTGTGCGAGACGACGAAGTGGTCTATGCGGTCGATGCCCTGCCGGTCGAGGTACTGGAGGACGTACTCGCCGTCGTCGGTGAAGTCCCCGGAGTCGATGAGCATCGTCTCGTTGTCTGGGCTGACCAGCAGGGTCGCCACCGACTGGCCGACGTTGATGAAGTGGACCTCTAACGTCCCGTTCGCTGCGCCCGGGGAACCGGCGTCCGGCGTTGCAGTCGGCGGGGTCGCCGTCTCCGTGGCGGTCGACAGGTCCGCACCGCCGTCCACGCCGTTTGCCACGAACCCGCCACAGCCGGCAAGCACCAGTAGCGCCGCGACTGCCAAGGACTCGACACGGGGACTCCGTACCATTCCGTCTGTCTACGTGGCCGAGTTATTTGGTACCACTTACCAACTACGTGCCACGGGACAGGGCATATCGTCGCTAGCTCAGAACGACGGCACGCCGGTCAGTAGTTCGCGGTCTCGGGCGTCTGTGGCGAGTCCGTCGGTCGCAGCAGGTGGACGCGCCCGGCGAGGAACCCCAACAAAAGGCCGGTGAAGTGTGCGATGAGCGCGACGCCGGGGTTCGCGGTCGCGAGCGTGATCGCCGCGGCGACGCCGCCGGCCAGCGCCAACTGGACGCGCGGCGCGAGTTCGAACCCACCGATGACAGTGTCAGTCAGGCGGTTTGCGGCGAGCAGATAGCCAAAGAGCGCAAACACCGCGCCGCTGGCCCCGAGGACGGAGACGTGGCTGACCATCCCAGGAACGAGCGGGCCGACAAGGCTGGCAATCGAGACCTGCGAGACGCCGGCGAGTGCGCCGGTCGAGAGGAAGAAGGCGTGGAATCGGAGCGGCGACGTCCGGCGTTCGAGGACGACACCGGCGAGCGCCACTCCGACGGCGTTTGCGATGAGATGCGACAGGCCAGCATGTGCGTACACGCTGGTGACGAGTGTCCAGGGACGACTGAACAGCGGGGGCGAGAGGGCGAACAGGCTCCGCGGGGCGGTCACCACGCCGACGGCCTGCTGTGCGAGGAACACAGCACCGATGACCGCCAGCGTGACCACGGTTGGGCTTTGTCGCAACGGCTTCATTGTGCCGATATTGTCGCTCTCAACACAAGAAACGCTCGGACAGCCCTCCGTTTCAGAACGCATAGGTGGCATCGTCGCGTTATGTCGCGTATGTCCGAACTGACCGACGCCCTCACCACGGCGTTCGCAGACGAGACCGATGACGAAATCGCACAGACGGCCGCCGAGAACATCGCCGACTTCGCCGAGGAGTACGACGAGGATCTGACGAGCGACCGCGTCACCGACCTGCTCGCGGACGCGCCTTACGACGGGTTCGACCGCCAGTTCAACTGGGTCATCGGCGAACTCGCCGCTGAAAATGAGGACTGCACCGACTCCCGGCCGTTCCGTATCGACGGGTTCGGCGAACTCGCCGCTGACCCCGATATCGGGACCTGAAGGGACATGCCTGGCGGAACCTACACGCTGGTTCTCGAACGGGACACCAGCAGGCCAATCGAGGTCGGCGCGCTGGGCGAAATCGAGTTCCCGGCGGGCTGGTACGCCTACACCGGGAGTGCGCTGGGCAGCGGCGGCTTCGGGCGCATCGACCGCCACCGCGCCGTCGCCGAAGGCGACAACGACACCCGGCACTGGCACATCGACTATCTACTCGGCGACGCGGCGACGACCATCGCCCGGGTCGTCACGACCGAAGCCGATATCGAATGCGCCGTCGCCAAGCGGGTCGACGGACCGACAGCGGCGGGGTTCGACCGTATCGACGCCTTCGGCTGTTCTGACTGTGACTGTCGCTCACACCTGATACACCACGAACAGCAGGAGAAACTTGTCGGCGCGGTGACTGCTGCCCACGAGGCCGCTCAAGAGGAGACAACAGCCGCGACAGAGTAGTCAGGAGATGTGAATCGCGGGCTTGTTCGGTCGCGCTTTTGCCGCGAGGTCGTCGTCGGGTGCGGCCCGCCGGACGACGACGTCACAGCCGAACTCATCTTCGAACAGCCACGCGGCCTGCTGGAGCGTGTCGAGTTCGCGCTCGCCGTTGATAATCGGTTCGAGCCCTGCCCCGCGGTCGGCCAACCGGTCGGCGAAATCAGCGGCCGTGTCGCCGTGCTGCTTGATACCCTCGTCGGCCATGATTTCGCCGACGATGGCGTCGTCGGGGTCAGACTCGCGGGCGATTTCGTAGGCGCGGTACTTCCAGTCGGCGGCGACGACGAGTTCGACCTCGTTCGGTTCGTCGATGTCGACGACCTCCGTGATTTCGCGCACGTCGTCGAGCGTCCGCCGGACGACCTGCCGCTCGATGCGGTAATCGTCCACGTCACGGAGCGGTTCTGGCCACCGGCTCTCGGCGACGAGGCCGTCCTCGTCGAGCAGCTGCCACATCTCCTCGGCGAGGAACGGCGCGATCGGGGCAACTAGGCCAGCGAGCACACGCAAGCCGCGGCTGTAGGCGAACTGGTAGGGACGGTCGTAGCCCGCGTAGCGCCCCAGTAGGCGGGCGAAGCGCTGTATCTCGCCGATAACGCGATGGAAGCGAAAGCGGTCGTACTCCTCGGTAACGGCCGCGATAGTCCGGTCGATTTCCCGCTCTAAGTACGCGTCGTGGTCGGTGCTCTCGGTCCGTGTCTCCGTTCGGTCGGTGTATTCCGTGACAAGGCGATACAGCGTCTGCTGGAAGTCGTAGGCCGTGGAGACGTCCTTCACGGTCCACTCGAAGTCCTGCGAGGGGTGGGCCGCCGAGAGGACAAACAGCCGCGTCGTCTCGGCCCCGTACTCGTGGGGCGCGATGTCGTTGCCCTTCGATTTGGACATCTTCTCGCCGCTGTGAAGCACTGTGCCCTGATTGATGAGCCGCTCGACCGGTTCTTCCCGGTCCAGCAGGCCGATGTCCGACAGCGCGCGGGTGAAAAAGCGTATATAGAGGAGGTGCAGCACTGCGTGTTCCTCGCCGCCGACGTACACGTCGACCGGGAGCCACTCGTCGGCGGTTTTCTGGTCGAAGGGCGCGTCCGCGAAGTGCGGCGAAAGATATCTGAGGAAGTACCACGAGGAGTCGACAAACGTGTCCATCGTGTCCGTCTCCCGCACCGCGTCGGCCCCGCAGTCGGGACAGCTCGTCTGTTTCCACTCCTCTGCGGCGTCGAGTGGGTTCCCCGTCGTCTGGACGTAGTCGGGCAGTTCCACCGGGAGGTCCTCCTCGGGGACCGGAACGTGACCGCAGTCGTCGCAGTGGACGATGGGGATCGGCGTCCCCCAGTAGCGCTGCCGCGAGATGAGCCAGTCCCGCAGGCGGTAGGTCACCGCGGACTCGGCGGCCTCGTGCTCGCGCAGGCGCTCGCGGGCGGCGGAACTGGCGAGGCCGTCGTACTCGCCACTGTCCATGAGCATCCCGTCGCCGGTGTAGGGTGCGTGTGGCAGGTCCGTTCCGCTGCCGTCGACCGGTTCGACAGCCTGCTCGACGGGCAGGTCGTGTTCGTCGGCGAAGGCGTGGTCCTGTTCGTTGTGAGCCGGCACGCCCATCACCGCACCCGTGCCCACGTCGTCAAGCACGTACGCCGCGACGTACACCGGCAGTTCCTCGCCGGTGTAGGGGTGGGTCGCGGTGAGGTCCGTCTCGACGCCGCTCATTCCGGCGTCGTCCGTGCTCGCCACCGACTCCACGTAGTCGGCGACATCGTCGTCCGCCTCGGCCAGCGCCCGGGCGAGGTCGTGGCCCGGCGACAGCGCCAGATATGTCGCGCCATATACTGTGTCGAGCCGCGTCGTGAACGCCTCAACGGTCCCGTGGTCGTCGTGACCGACTGAGAAGGCGACGCGAGCACCTTCTTGTCGACCGATCCAGTTGCGCTGGCTGTCCCGGACGCCGTCGGGCCATCCCTCCAGATCGTCCAGTCCGTGATACAGCTCCTCGGCGTAGTCGGTGATGGCGAAGAACCACTGGTCCAGGTCACGCTGCTCGACGTCCGTTCCACAGCGCCAGCAGACACCGCCACCGTGGGTGTGGCTGTGGCCAGTGCCAGCAGTCGTTTCGCCTTCATCGGCTTCCGGCGGCGTTTCGACCTGCGCGTCAGCAAGCACTGTCTCACAGTCCGGACACCAGTTCACCGTCGCCGCGCCGTAGTCGACCAGCCCCTCATCGTAGAACTGGGTGAACAGCCACTGGTTCCACTGGTAGTAGTCGGGGTCGCAGGTAGTGATTTCCCGGGACCAGTCGTAGCCAAAGCCCATCTCCCGGAGGTCGTCTTTCATCTGGTCGATACAGGTTCGGGTCCAGGATTCGGGGTCAGTGTCCCGTTTGTAGGCCGCGTTCTCCGCCGGCAGGCCGAAGGCGTCCCACCCCATCGGGTGAAGCACCTCGTCACCGGCCATCCGCCGATACCGGGTGTAGGCGTCGGTAATGGCGTAGTTTCTGATGTGCCCCATATGCAACGAGCCGGAGGTGTAGGGAAACATTCCCAGCACGTACGTCGGGTCCGTAGCGTCGGTCGGGCATTCGAAAACGCCCTCTCGCTCCCAGGCCTGCTGCCAGTACTCCTGAACCCGAGCGTGGTCATATCGGCGCGACATTTGCTATCTCGTCCTGTGCTTGCCGCGCACATCAGTGTTCGGCTAGAAAAGGTGGCGAGTCGTAGTGAGACAGTGGTTGTGTACAGCCAGAAAGCCCCGGCTGTCATCGGACGCGCAGCGTCCGATTGCCCGCGAGAGCGAAGCTCTCGCCCTGGCTGAACTCGGGGGCCTCGCTGCGGTCCTCACTGCGTTGCGGTCCTTGCTTCGTCCGCCGTCGTTCAGCCAGCCGCCCCTTTCAGTCCCACCCAGCATAGTTTGGGCAACCATCTACGGGTGGGACTGAAAGGGGCTGCCGTCTCGGCGAACCCCGACGACGCAAGCACCTACCGGGGCGTCGTTCGAGAGAGCGAAGCTCTCTCGTGATCACGAAAATCTCCGGTTTTCGGACGACAGCGAGTCGCGGGAGCCGAGACGGCAGGGGCTTTCTGGCTGTTCGCATTCGATCAACTGCTGCGGGCAGAAACAAGTCCAGAGAAGGTTGTGTCTAGCTCATTCCTCGCCGGACTCGTAGTGGTCACCGGCGGCTTCCGGCAGGCGGGTCTTGCCCACCAGAGCGAGCACGACGATGACGGCGACGAACGGAATCGTCTGGACCAGCGAATCGGGGACGGCGATGACATCGGCCGTCTGGAGACGCAACTGGACGGCGTCAAGGCCGGCAAACAGCGTGGTCGATAGCAGCGCGCCGACCGGATTGTAGTTGCCGAACAGATACGCGACGATGGCGATGAATCCCTTGCCGTTGACCATCGTCGGGCCGTTCCCGGTGAACTGACCGATGTTGATCGCCAACGCGGCCCCACCCATGCCGGAGAAGACACCGGAGAGGAGCACGGCGGCGTAGCGGACGCGAGACACATCAACGCCGGCGGTGTCAAGCGCCTTCGGGTTCTCGCCGGCGGCCCGGACCCAGCGGCCGAACGTGGTTCGGTTCAGGACGTACCACGACGCCGCCACAGCGAGGAACATGATGTAGACCGCGGGCGAGGCGTCAAACAGCGCGCCGAAGAACGGGATCTCGGCCAGCG
Source organism: Haloarcula sp. JP-Z28 (assembly GCF_011440255.1). Classification (NCBI taxonomy): domain Archaea; kingdom Methanobacteriati; phylum Methanobacteriota; class Halobacteria; order Halobacteriales; family Haloarculaceae; genus Haloarcula; species Haloarcula sp. JP-Z28. Next base: position 29,200 of record NZ_JAAOHT010000033.1, read on the forward strand.
TCGGAACGGTTATTGTGTCGAAAGTCCCGACGCTGCTGGTGTTTGGCCCGCCGTAGAACACCTGCGAGGCGAACGGCGCAAGTCCGAGTGCGATGAGCCAGACCGCCAGCCCAGCGATAATCTGATCGGCGCGGAACTCGATACAGACAACGGCGAACACGCCCGCGAGGAGCGTCGACGCAACAATGCCGATGAGGAACCCGAGCCACAGCGAACCGGTGGCGTCGGCTCCGAAGATGGCTGCGAAGGCGGAGATGATGAGCAGCCCTTCCAGCCCGATATTGATGATCCCACTCTTCTCGGCGAAGATGCCGCCCAGCGCGGCCAGCACGATCGGAACCGAGAGCCGCAGTGTCGATGACAGCGTCGATTTCGAGGCCAGAACCCAGAATATCTGTCCGGGCGTCGACGCCGGCGCGAAGAGTCCGAATCCGGCAAGCACAGCCAGTGTGAGGAACGCTGCGGCGGCGATGAGGACCCGACTCGAAGCCGAGCGGAGTCGATCCATAGCACTGTCGTTAGTCATCAGCACCACCTCCTGCGGTCGCGGTGGCCGGACTGTCTGGCTCGCGTGCTGCGAGCCGCCGGCCGATGATACGGAAGAACTCCGGCATCGCGACGAACAGGATGATCAGTCCACGGAGGACGCCGACAAGCTGTGGCGGCACGTCGGTCGCGAACGCCACCACGTTCGAGCCGGACTTGAGGACGCCAAAGAGCAGCGCGGCGAAGACGGCCCCGATCGGGTTGTTGCCGGCGAGGATAGAGACGGTGATCCCGTCGAAACCGTAGCTCGGAATCCCAGTCTGGAACTTTCCAAGGGTCATCATCACGAATACGGCCCCGCCGATACCGCCCAGTGCGCCCGACAGCGTGAGCGAGGTCAGGATGGTCCGAGCAGAGTCGACGCCACCGTACTCCGCGGCCGCGGGCTGGATACCGGCGGTCCGCAGGTCATAGCCAAATGCCGTGTGTTCGAGCAGGTAGTAGACGCCGCCGACGAACGCGAGTGCTATCAGGAGTGCGAGCAGCGAGAAGTCCGTCCGCGGGTCAAACAGGATCGAGGGGAACTGTCCCTCAACGGGTAGGGTCGGGGTCTGTGTCGCCTGGCTCGTCGGGTCGGCGAAGTGGTTCCGGACGAGATACAGCGTTACCCGTACCGCGACGAAGTTGAGCATGATAGTGGTAATGACCTCGTTCGCGTCGGCGTAGGCTTTCAGCGCGCCGGGGATCGCACCATAGAGGCCGCCACCGATCGCGCCAGCGAGCAACCCGAGCGGAATAAACAGGACGAGCGCGATCGTCCCGGAGACCAGCGAACCGGCCCACAGCACCGTCAGTGCGGCTGCCAGTGCGCCGATGATAAGCTGGCCCTGCGTCCCGATGTTGAAGATGCCCGCACGGAACGCTAAGGCTACCGAAAGCCCGGTAAACACCAGTATCGTCGTCTCGCGTAGCGTCGCCGCAAACTGTGCGTTCAGCGGCGACCAGCCGCCGGCGAAGGGATCGCCCAGCGCGCCGAGGAACAGCCGGTTGAACACGTAGAACGGGTCGTAACACAGCGTCGTGGAACCGAACGTGAGGACCGGCGACCGACACGTCGCCAGCAGTCCCGCGGCAGTGACAATAACCGTCCCAACGACGAGAGAGAGCAATAGCGCCGAGACAGCGATGAGAATCCGCTCGCCGACTGAGGTCTGGCCCAGCCTGATCAGTCGCTGGCGGTACTGTGACCACCGGTCGTCCGAGTCCGGTGTCGGCGGGTCGTCCCCGTTCTGCGACGGGCCACCATCGCTCATTGATGGCCCTCCCCGTTCGCCGCGATGGTCGGGACAGCGTCAGGTTGCTGCCCGGCCATCAACAGCCCGAGCTGTTCTTCGGTCACGCGCTCTGGATCCACGATGTCGACGATCTCACCCTCGTAGACGACGGCGAGGCGGTCCGAAAGGGACTGGACCTCATCGAGGTTCGAGGAGATGAGCAACACGGCTCGGCCCGCTTCTCGGAGCGCGTTGATCTGGTCATGGATGAACTCCATCGACCCCACATCCACACCGCGAGTGGGGTGGGAGGCAACGACGAGACGCGGGTCCCGGGCGAACTCCCGACCGACGACGAACTTCTGCTGGTTCCCACCGGAAAGGGACTTCGCGTGGGCGTTGGCGTCCGGTGGCCGAACGTCGTATTCTTCGATAATCTCCTCCGCGTGGTCGCGCGTGTGGTTCCAGTCGATGCGTCCATTCGAGGTGTAGTCGGCCGCGTGCTGGCTCCCCAGCAGGCCGTTTTCGACGAGGTCGAAGTCCATCACCAAGCCCCGCTCCTGTCGGTCTTCCGGGATGTAGGCCAGCCCGGACTCGATTCGCTCCCGACGGCTGTCGGTGGTCCGGTCGACGCCGTCGTATATGATTGTCCCCTCATCAGGCATCTGGAGCCCGGTAATCGCCTCGACCAGTTCCGACTGGCCGTTTCCATCGACGCCAGCGATACCGAGCACCTCACCGGCCCGGACGTCAAGCGAGATCCCGTCGACCGCGCGGACGCCCCGGTCGTCCTCCATGACGAGGTCCGAAACCTCAAGGATAGACCGGCCTGGCTCGGCTGGGTCCCGGTCAAGGTCCAGCAGTACCTCCCGACCGACCATCATCTCGGCCAGTTCTTCCCGAGTGATGTCGTCGGCCGGCACTGTCCCGACGTTTTTCCCCTCTCGCAGAACAGTGATTTCGTCAGCAGCCTCCATCGCCTCGCCGAGCTTGTGCGTGATGAAGATAATCGTCTTCCCCTGGTCAGTCAGCTCCTCGAGCACGCGAAAGAGGTCTTCAACTTCCTGTGGTGTGAGCACTGCCGTCGGTTCGTCCAGAATCAGAACATCCGCGCCGCGGTAGAGCGCTTTGAGAATCTCGACGCGCTGCTGGACGCCGACACCGACATCTTCGATTCTGGCGTCGGGGTCCACGTCGAACCCGTACCGCTCAGACAGTTCACGGACCTGTTTTCGGGACTGTTCGCTGTCAACTGTGAGTCCAAGCCACTTGCGGGGCTCGTTCCCAAGCGTGATGTTCTCGGTGACGGTCATCGGATCGACCAGCATGAAGTGCTGGTGGATCATGCCGACACCTTCGTCGATGGCGTCGCGCGGCGAGTCGAACTGCTGTGTCTCGCCGTGCACGTTGACCGTCCCCTCGGTGGGCTGGTAGAGCCCGTAGAGGACGTTCATCAGGGTGGTTTTGCCCGCACCGTTCTCGCCGAGCAGTGCGTGAACCGTCCCCTTCTCGACCGCCAGATCGACATCGTCATTCGCGACTACCCCCGGAAACCGCTTTGTAATTCCATCGAGGTGGACGGCCTGTTCCATACTCTGAGCCGTTACCGTCCCGTTGTTTTAACTTCACGGTTCCACATGTCTGGCAAAAATCTGCGGCAACTGCGTGTGTGGCCGCGGTGGCGCTGTTGTATATTATGTCCAGAAGGTTCCGACCGCAAGGCCGGAATGGGCCGGCAAATCGCTCCAGCAATCCGCCTCAGGCGTTGTCGGGGTCAGTCGGCACGCTGATGTCGCCGTCGATGATGCTCTGGCGAACTTCAGAGACCTCGTCTTTGACGCTCTGTGGGATTTCCGAGCCGAGCTGCTGGCCGTACACCGCTTCGACGCCGTTCTGTTCGAGGCCGAGCGTGTTCACAGCGCCGCCATCGAAGTTATCATTCGTCGTCGACTCAATGGCGGCGTAGACAGCGTTGTCGACCCGCTTGACCATACTCGCGAGAATGATATCGCTGAAGTTCTCTTTCGTGACCGACTGGTCGCGGTCGACACCGACTGCGAAGCGCCCCGCCTCCTGGGCCGCCCGGAACACGCCAGTCCCGGTGTTGCCGGCCGCGTGGAAGACGATGTCCGCGCCGGATTCGTACATCGAGAGGGCCGCCTCCTGTCCGCCGGAAGGGTCGTTGAAATCGCCGACGTAGGCCGACTGTACCTCGACGTCCTCCTCCGCGTGCTTGACGCCGGCTTTGTAGCCGGCCTCGAAGCGACCGATGAGGTCACCCTCGACACCGCCGACGAAACCGACGCTCGCGGAGTCACCCTGCGTGGATCCGGCTCCAGCCGAGAAGTCCTGAGTGGACAGCTTCGCGGCCATCAGTCCAATGAGGAACGAGCCCTGATGCTCACCGAACACGTACGAGCCGACGTTGTCCGCGTCAACGACGGAGTCAACGATCATGAAGTCCTGCTCGGGGTACTGTTCGGCGTTCTCCGTGAGGGCGTCCGCCTGCAGGAAGCCGATACAGCAGATAAGATCGTAGTTCGGGTTCGAGGACTGTGCGTACTGTTGCTGAAGGCTGCCGAAGTCCTGTACTGCTTCCGGCTGCGACTCATCGTATTCGATGTTGAGCTCGTCTGCTGCCCGGATAGCTCCGGTCTGGGCCTGGTCGTTGAACGACCCGTCACCGAGCCCGCCCGTCGCATACACCATTCCGATGCGAGCGGCCGGACCGCTGTCGCCGTCGCCACCGTCCCCGCTATCGCTGTCGGTGTCCCCGCCGTCGCCGCCGCTGCCGTCGCCGCCATCGCCACCGAGGCAGCCAGCTAACCCGATTGCGGTTGCGGTACCAACACTACTGATGAACGTGCGCCTTCGCTGTGACATGTCCCACCAGCGGTGTCGATAGGCGTTAAAGACTTCGGTGTCGCACATTAGCCACATCGGCGACAAATCATGGCAAGGCGGACCGATCACCGTTCGATACCGACGCCGCGGACATTTTATGTACTGGGTGTGAACGGCTGCCAATGACAGTCTGGTCGCGTTCACACAGCAATAACTGGCAGACACCAGCGGGGCTCAGCAGGCGGTGACGACCGTCGTCTTCTGGGCGCTGGTCGCCCTCGCGACGATCACCGGTCTGGTGACAGCCTGGACCCTCGGTGCGAACAGCAACTCACCCCCATTCGCCCCGGCTATCGGTGCGAACGCCATTTCGACGATGCGCGCTGCCTTCCTGATCGGCATCCTCGCCGCGATGGGGGCACTGACCCAGGGCGGGAGCATTTCGGAAACGGTCGGGGCCGGCCTTATCGACGGCGCCACGATCACATCGCTCGCAGCCGTCGCCGGGCTGTTGACCGCGACCGGATTCATGGCGTTTGGCATCTACTCGGGCTACCCCGTCCCGGCAGCGTTCGCGACGACGGGCGCGATGGTCGGTGTTGGCCTCTCGCTCGGTGGACAGCCGGTGTTCGACACCTACCGTCGTATCGCGACGTTCTGGCTGCTTGTCCCACCTGTGTCGGGGAGCCTGGCCTATCTCACCGCGACGGTGTTGCGCCGAGACGACATCCCCGAAACGGTCGGGGTCCCGCTGCTCGCCGGCGTCGTCGGGGGTATCGTCGCAAACGTTCAGTTGAGCATCATCCCCTCGCCCGCCGGCACCGACCAGGGCTCGCTGGCCGGCTTTGCCGCGCTGGTCGCTGGCACGGATATCGCCGCCGTCGCCACGACGCTGCTGGTCGCCGCGGGGAGCTTCTACTACATCCGCCGACAGACCCAGGCCTCCGTCGATAAGGGTATCAAGACCTTTCTCGTCGTTCTCGGCAGCGTCGTTGCCTTCTCCAGTGGCGGCAGTCAGGTGGGCCTCGCGACCGGCCCGCTGGAGAACCTCTACCGCGCCGAACTCGGCCTGCCCGGATTTGTGTTGCTGGCGCTCGGCGCAGTGGGTATCCTCGGTGGCGCGTGGATGGGCGCACCCCGCCTGCTACAGGCGACCTCCCGTGAGTACGCGCAACTCGGCGTCCGCCGCTCCATCGCGGCGCTGGTCCCCGGCTTCATCATCGCGCAGGCCGCCATCGCGCTCGGCATCCCCATTTCGTTCAACAACATCATCATCTCCGGGGTCATCGGCGGCGGCCTGGCCGGTGGCTCCGCCGGCGTCTCGCGCCGGAAAATCGGTGTAACTGTCGGGTTCTGGCTCATCACACTCGTCACAAGCGTCGTGATCGGCTTCGGCGTGTATCAGGTGCTAGAAGCGGCGCTCGGTAGCCAGGTCTGAGAAGGGTGTGGTCGGCCAGCCACGCGCTACCGGACGACCGTTACCGTCACCGGCGCTTCGCTGACGACCGCCGTCGCAACGGTCCCCAGCAACCGCCGGGCGATCTCGTTTCGCGTCCCCCCGTGGCCACCCATCACCACCTGATCCACGTCGACCGCCTCGACGTAGTCCAGAATCGTCTCGGCCGGGTCACCGGTCTCGACAGCCGTTTCGACCTGTTGGCCGGCCTCACTGGCCTGCTGTGACGCCCGGTCGACGAGCTTCGTGGCCCGCTCGTCGGCAACCGCTTGGCGGTCCGCGTCCGGTTCGAGCACCCCGCCTTCGCTCATCCCCGTATCGAGCGGCGCAACGACGTTCAGAACTGTAATCCGGCAGTCAAACGTCTCCAGCGCGTACGTCAGCGCCTCGTCAGCCAGCGGTGACCCGTCCAGCGGGACGAGGACGTGTGTCGGTGTCATATGTTCTCTCTGGGAGGCGGCTACAAGTAGTCAGGGGCAAGTCGGTGCTTGCCAGATGAGTGTCAAGCCCGTCCCACATGAGTTCGAACCAGTGGAAGACTCGCTTCGCTCGTCTTCCAAGGCTCGAGTCCACTAATCACGACGCTGTCGCTCACGGGTTGTTCGCGACAAGAATAGTCCATCCTGGATTCGAACCAGAACCAGACGTGCTCGCTTCGCTGTGCGCGACTGGCAGGGCCCGAATCAGTAACTACGATTTCGTGGCTCGCGAGTTTGCTCGCCACAAAAATAGTCCATCCTGGATTCGAACCAGGGTCGAAGCCCCCAGAAGGCTTCAGGATTGGCCACTACCCCAATGGACTGTGTGCACTCTACAGTATCGGGTGCCCCTTTGTAAGCGTTGCGCGATTCGGTCGGACATGAAGCGTGTCAGCAGCCCACACAACACCGCCAGGAGAACAATAGCGTCATGCCTACGCTAGACGGCAAGACATCGACAGCGCTTTTTCGGGGTGCTGTGCACACTCGCGTATGTACGTTGGACGATTTGTCGTCGTCAGTCCCGAGGTCGGTGCGTACCGTGTCTCCTCGCGCTCGTTCCCCAACCGCCAGGCAGTCCAGCGCGACGAGACAGTGACCGTCGAGCCGACGCCAGACGCGCCGGAGACGGACAACCCATACATCTCCTACAACGGTGTCCGCGTCACCGAGCGCGGCGCAGTCGTCGGCAACGGCTCCCACGTCGACCCCATCGCCGAAAAGCTCGAACTGGGCTATCCGGCGCGGGACGCTATCGCGGAGCCGCTCCTGTCGCTCGACTTCGAGAAGGACGACTACGACACGCCGCGGGTCGCCGGTATCGTCGGTGTCGACGCGGCGGACCCAACGACGAACGCCGACGGCCCGGGCGCAGTCATCGGGACCGTCCGTCGGGACGCGCTGCTCGTCGAGGAAGTCACCGAGCCGACGCTGGTGGCGACCTACGAGGAGAACAGTCCGACGGCGTTCGACCTGGCCGCGACCGACGCCAGCGATGTGGCCCGCGAAGTGTACGACCACGAGTACGAGCACGCCGTCTGTTCGGCCGGTGTCGCGGGGTCGGCGGGCGAGTTCGATGTAGCAGTGTACAACGGGGAGTGAGCGGATGACCGCGAACGATGGCGGACACAGATACTGAGCTAGGACCGACACTCAAGACCCCACAGGGGATAGACACGAACAATGAAACTCGGCATCCTCTCTGATATCCACGGCAATCGGGTGGCGCTCATGGCGGTGCTTGCAGATATGCCGCCAGTTGACGGGCTGGTCTGTGCGGGGGACGTGGTCGGCTACAACCCCTGGCACGCCGACTGTGTCGACGCGATGCGGGGGCACACCGACGCGCTCCCTGCGGACGCTTCCTGGCCGACCGAAGAAGTCCCGACAGTGATGGGCAACCACGACCGGGCCGTCGCCGCCGAAACGCCGTTCGCGTTCAACGGGATGGCACAGGCCGGCGTCGAACACGCTACCGAACAGTTGTCCGACGAGCAAATCGAGTGGCTGGCGGCACTGCCCGATGAGCGCCGCGTCTGTAATGAACGGGTGAAACTCGTCCACGGCCACCCTGACGACCCGGACCACTACACGTACCCCGAAGAGTTCGGCCCGGACCTGCTGGGCGACGAGGACGTCCTCGTGATGGGCCACACGCACCATCAGCACCACGAGGTGTACGGGGACGGTATCGTGATGAACCCCGGCAGCGTGGGCCAGCCCCGCGACAGGGACCACCGGGCCGCCTACGCCGTGCTCGACCTCGCGGACCTAACTGTCGAGGAGCACCGCGTGGCCTACGACACGAGCGCAGTCATTGACGCGGTAGAGGACGCTGACCTGCCGCGGCAAATCGGCTTCCGGTTGACCCAGGGCCGGTAGCCACAGGAACGGCACGTCGTCCGTCGGCGGCAGCCTGCAGATACTGCAGCGGGACGAGAGAATTTATGTCCGTGACCGCTACTGTATGGCGTGGAGTCCCCATTTGAGGTCCTCGGAATTACACCGGACGCCGACGACGGGGAGATCGTCGACGCGTACCGCGAGCGGGTAAAAGAAGCACACCCCGACCAGGGCGGGTCGGCGGCCGAGTTCCAGACGGTCAAAACGGCCTACGAGCGACTGCAGAACGGATACGAGCCCGGGGACCCGCTTCCCGAGGAGACAGCGGAGCCCGAAGCCGAAGAGGCCCCGTCGGAACCGGACGACCCGATGGTGGAGTTTCTCAACTTCGAGGTGCTTGAGGACCACGGCTGGGCACTCGAAGACGAAGACCTGTTCGCGAAAGCCGCCGACGCGAACCTGCAATCGACTGACTTCGGGCGGTTCTACGTCGACCCGAACGACACGTTGCTGGAAGCGGCCGAGAAGAACGGCTTTGCGTGGCCCTTTGCCTGCCGCGGCGGCGCGTGTACGAACTGTGCGGTGGCGGTCGTCGACGGCGAGATGCCGTCGCCGGCGAGCCACATCCTCCCGCCCGAACTCACCGAGAAGGGGATTCGCCTGTCGTGTATCGCCGCACCGGTGTCTGACGACGCGAAAATCGTCTACAACCTGAAACACCTCCCCGAAGTCAGCGAATTACTGCTGCCCGCGAGCCGGTTCGAGCAGGCTTCCTCAACCGATTAACAAGTCCCCGGCCGTTAGAACACGTCCTGAACGAGTGAGAGAGCCTGTTCGCGGTCCTCCCACGGGACGAACACGGAGACCGACGTCGCGGACGTAATCACGTCATAGAGGTGGATGTGGGCGTCGGCCAACGGTGCAACGACCTGATGCGCGAGCGCCGACTGACTCGGATCGCCGCCGGTGACGCGGATAACGGCGATCTCGTCTTCAACGGTGACCGACGAAAGCGTCTCGTCGTCAACGATGCGGGCGTGAAGCAGCGCTTCGGCCTCCTCGGCGTCATCTTCGTCGACATAGAACGTCAACGAGTCCATTCCCGATGAGTTGGCCTCGATGTTGATGTCCTCGTCCGCAATAGCGCCTGACAGGTCCGCGAGGATGCCCGGGCTGTTCCGGATAGCGCGGCCGGCAACGGTGACGCAGGCGATTGGCTGTTCCTGCAGGTCGATGAGGTTCTGGAACTCGCCCTCGATAGACGTGCCACCGGAGAGCAGGTCGCCGTGCTGGTAGTGGACGACGCGAACACCGAGGTCCTCACTCTTGTACGACAGCGCCGACGGCGCGACCACCTCGGCCCCGCGGAAGGACAGCGAACGGAGCTCGTCGACGGAGATTTTGCCGACGTTCCGAGCGCCTTCGACGACGCGCGGGTCCCCGGTCATGACGCCTTCAACGTCGGTGACGATGACGACTTCGTCGGCGTCCATGTAGTCGCCCATCATCACGGCGCTCGTGTCGGAGCCGCCACGGCCAAGCGTCGTCACGTTGCCCTGATAGTCTTGTGCCAGGAAGCCGGTGATGACCGGGACGACATCCTTGAGCTGGCCGGCGAGCGCATGGGCGCGCTTCTGTGTCTCCTCAACGTCGACCTCACCGTACTCGTCGGTGATGATCGGCCAGTCCTCGCTGCCGGGTTCAAGAAAGACCGCCTCGATACCGCGGGCGGCGAGTGCACCCTTGAGCATCCGGACAGATGTCCGTTCGCCCATGGAAACGATTTCCGCACGGTCCGCGGAGTCGGCGTCGTAGTTGATTTCTTCGAGCAGTTCGTCGGTCGTGTTGCCCATCGCCGAGGCGACGACCGCGACCTCGTGGCCCTGCTGGACGGCAGCGGCAATCGAGTCCGCGGCCCGGTTGATGCGGTCGCCGCTACCGAGGCTCGTCCCACCGAATTTGGCGACTACGCGCATGCTACCACCGTGCCCGTGTGTACGTGAACCATTGCCCTCGCGTTATCCGTCGCTCGGGATAACTGTGTTCATCTGTGACCGCGTCTCACTGTCGACAGCGACCGGCAGATTCCGTCGTGCGAAGCCCTGTTGTTGCGAAGGCGGGCACAGTCCGGAGCGTCCGACACACCGTTTATTTGCGTGGGGTTCCCACGCACATGTATGGATATCCGCGACGCTATCGAGGATGACGCCGAGCGACTGGCCGCCCTCGCTGACGGGCCGCCGGACGTGATGCGAAACCTCGTCCACGACCGCACTGTCCGCGTGGCCGAGGAAGACGACAGCATTGTGGGGTTCGTGAGCTTCGACGCCGAACGTGGGACCGTCCACGTGACGCAACTGGCCGGGTCGAGCGACGCCTGTGAGGAACTCCTGACCGACCCTATCGAGTTCGCGCGCCGGGAACACATGACGGTCGAACTACTGCTTCCGGAGGACGAATCGCAAGTCCGGACCGCTGTTGAGGCGGT
>NZ_JAAOHT010000034.1:0-39699 GCF_011440255.1 Haloarcula sp. JP-Z28
CCAAGCGGGCGGCGACGGCTCTCGACGATATCGAGCGGTCGACCGACGAGACCGTCGCACAAGTCGAAGAACTGGACGCGCTGATGGGAGAGATCGAGTCCGTCACCAACCTCATCACCGATATCGCCGACCAGACGACGATGCTCGCGCTGAACGCCAACATCGAGGCCGCCCGCGCCGGAAATGGGGGCGACGGCGACGGCTTTGCCGTCGTCGCTGACGAGGTGAAGGCGCTCGCCGACGAGACGGTGGCAGCGACCGACGACATCGAAGCCGCTATCGGCGAGATGCGTCAGCAGGTCGAACGCACCGTCGACGAGATGCACGCTACCCAGTCGAAGGTCGACACCGGAACCGAGACCGTCGGCGACGCCCTCAATGCGTTCGACGACATCGTCGGCGATATCGAGGACGCGACCACCGGGATGCGTGAAATCGACCGTGCAACAGACGAGCAGGCCGAGTCGACACAGGAGGTCGTCTCGATGGTCGAAGCGGTCGGCGATATCAGCGACGACACGGCTGTCGAAGCGGCCACCGTCGCCGACGCGGCGACCGAGCAGGTCGTGGCCGTCGACGACGTCGAATCCTCCGTCGCGCAACTCTCCGACCGTGCCACCGACCTCGGGCAGTTGCTGGAAACGTTCACTATCGACAGCGGGGCTGACGTGTTCGAGGTGGCGGTCAAGGACCGCACAGGAGCAGAGTCAACAGGGGACGACTGAGCGATCAACGTCCAGCGGTCGAGCAGTCGGTCCACGTCGACCGCCCCGTCGCTGGTCGGAACTGTCACCCTCACGTCCCCTGAGTCAGTGGGAACCGGGGCCGGCGTCACCGGGTCGGCGTCGCCCGCCGTCGATCCGGCCGAAAAGAGGCCGTATTGACCGATGAGTATGCGACGGAATGGCTCCTAACAAAATACCGTGAGTGTGGAAATTCAGATTTCCCGACGACCCCGAGAAATCATCCTGTTCCGCCTGTAATCGGCAATTGTCGGCTCCGAATCAGGGATCAGGATCGTACTCGTGGGCCGCGTCCCAATAGCTCCCAATCCGGTCAACGAGTTCGTCAGGATGCTCGGCAAACAACCGTTCACCGAGTGCGCGCCCTTGGCGATGTAATTTAGAGCGCCGGCCAGTCATGAGTTCCTCAAGTGTCGATCGCGTCGTCCCGTCGAACAGTTCCTCCTCGTGCATCATGATACTGAACTCCGCGAGGTCATTTTCGTCACCGATGATGTCCGAGAGGGTCTTGAGTTCGTTACGGCGAGCTTTCATCGGGCCCACCCACACCCGGCGGAGCAACCGACAGTGATATCGGTGGTACTTGATCCGCTTGCGCCATTCGTGAAACCGCTCGAACTCCGGGTCATCGTAGGCGTCATCCATCCGATTCCGAGCGCGCTTGTACGACTTTCTGAGCCCGCCGGCGACCGCGTCGTACCCATCGGTTGCGATGGGAAGCGTATCCACCCGTTCTCTACCTTCTACGAGGTCAGCTCGGACTTCTGCCAGTCGGGCGTCGAGGTCCTGCTCGGCCGCGACTTGCTCACGGCGGTCGACTAGGATCCCCCGAAGGTCAGCCAACGTCTCATCAGTCAGTGACCCGTGATCGGCCGCGATTGGCTGAACGTGGTCGTCAAAGGTCTCGATGGCCGCTTGCGCGTCCCGGATATCGGAGATACGCCGTCCGGCATCACGATAATGGGCGTTCTCAGCGCTGTAGGTCGGAAGGACAGGTCGAACGAGCCTGACCGCCGCACGCACCTCTTTGCACCGTTTCCGAACCTCGTGGACGGTCTCGTGACGATCCATGTCGCCGTCGATGTGTTCGATACCCCGTTCGACCTTGCCATCGATTATTCGCTTGATACCCTCAGAGACTCGTTCGTCGGGTTGCAGCGTGTACTCCATATCAAGAACGACCTTTTTGTGGAAATAAAAAGCTCCGCCCAAACACCATGTTCCGCTTTTCTTGTTGCTTGTTCAAATAATTCCAGATGTGGAAGCAGACGAAAGAGCGACGAACTGCTCAGCGGCAGAGTGTCACTCAACGGCGTCGAATGATACCTTCTCAGTCTCAGTCGGCAAAGACCGCAGGTGTAGACTGGCTACTGTCTCCGACAGGTGTCGCCCCGGTTGGGTGGACCCACTTGTGCTCTGCACGGTTCTCATAGGTCTGTTCGGGGGCAACGCTGATTAACCGGTCTGCAGCGTACTCGTATGCAGTCAATACATTGCCGTACACACAACCGGTGTCAAGACCCAGGGCGTGTGATCCAACGACTGGGTCAGCTAACGGTTTGTGGCCGAAAAAGACCCGACGAGGACCGGTATAGGACTCCCACCAGAAGCCGTCGTTTACTTCGGCAATGTTCTGGAGGTCCGTTACCGAGTGTGCAGCCAGCGGTCGGGACGGGTCAATGCCCCCGTGGATGACAATTCCCTCATCCCAGGTAATGGCGACTGGGAGCGATGCCAAATATTCTAGGTCATCATCGTCGAGTGTGGCAAGGTCTTTTTCGCCCCGGAGGAGCTTTTCTTCGTTATTGCCGCGGACGGACAGGAAATTCGGACGCGACCGGACGAGATCGACTACTCCCGCACTGTCCGGGCCCTTCCGTACAAGATCACCGACAAACAAAACAAGGTCTTCGGATGTAGGCCCAAGTTCTGTCAAGAGACGCTCAAGAGTGGAGCGACAGCCGTGGACATCGCCAACAATATACAATTGGTCCCAGGCGGCCGGGTCGATTTGCTTGGTTTGTGCCGCGACAGTCTCAGAAAACAAGTGAGTCATTGTAATCATGATAGCTATTGGACTTCAAGTACGTTTCTAATAGGGATAGAGAATGGTATTGTCAAATATATATTCCATCTTCACTAGCGTAGTTATAGTTCGTTTCGTGCCTGCTGAGGGAGGCCATCCGTCGGTGGTATCCACTCTCTGATCGGGGTGTCGTTGGCATCACTTAGTTGAATTTCTCCAGTTTTATCAGCCATCATGACCCGATAGATGCCCTGTTTACTCTCATCAAGCCTATGAGACGAGAGATGGTCTGATGCTAACTCTTTCAAGCGGTCCCGTGTGGTGGTTGCCTTTTGTTGATAAAAGCAGACTTTCTCACAAACGGGGCATTGGAGTACTCCCAGTGCAACCATACGGGGTAATAATGTTTGCAGAAAAAATACGCTGCTATGATGGCTATTGTGTTCTATGTATGTAGCGGTGTACCTCCTGGCCGTTTGGATCAGTTTTCGTCCGTCTTTTTGCCGTACAGTCTCCGGAGTGCCGCTTCAGCGCCCCCTCTCGTCTTCAGGTAACGGCGACCACCCTCCGGGGTTCGAACAGTAAACTCGTAGATGTTGCTGTCAGGCCGGTACCACTTCTCTGGATGGCGATGAAGCGGATCCTCCGTAACCGTCCCCCCATCGCTTGTTTGATGATTCAGAGTTGACTGAGTGTCTTGATCTTCGGATATCTCCGCGGCGCCCTCATCAGTATTAGCCTGAACGAGAATATTACTCTCCACAGGAAAATCCATCGCGACACCCGTAGTGATGTCATCGTCCGTTGCTGCCCGTCTCGTCTCGCTCATCAGAACTGACTGCGTATCGACTACCCTCTCGCTGTCGGCAGGGTACTGCTGGTCGTAGCTCCCATCAGGATTCATCGTCCAGCGTTTGCGGTTGTCAGAGAGTATGAGATCGAGAATGAATTTCAGCTGTTGCCGAATCACCGGGTCCTCAACGGGCGTCACTGCCTCGACTCGGCTATCGAGATTCCGGGTCATCCAATCAGCACTGCCAATATAATATTCGGGTTGCCCGCCACGGCCCTGTGGACCCGTCTCTTCGGAGTCGTTCGCCTGTGCACCGTTCTCGAAATAGAAGATGCGGGAGTGTTCAAGGAATCGACCCACAACAGAGTGAACCGAGATATTCTCACTAATACCGTCGATTCCGGGCCGGAGACGACAGATATCGCGGACGATGAGGTCGATCTCGACTCCGGCCATTGCCGCCCGGTACAGTTCTTCGACTATTACTGGGTCTTCGAGGCCATTGACTTTTGCCACAATCCGTGCCGGACGCCCGGCCTGTGCGTGCTGGGCCTCGCGACGAATGTATCGGGTAAACTCCTGGCGCATCGTCACCGGCGCGACCAACAGTTTCCGGAACTGGTTATCTAGACCCGGCCCGGTAAATGAATTAAACAGTGTCACCAAGTCCTGCCCAATATCTCTATCGGCAGTCAACAGCCCAAGGTCAACGTACCCCTTTGCAGTCTCAGAGTGGTAGTTTCCAGTCCCGACGTGTGAGTACAGGTTAACATCGTTACCCTCCTCGCGGACCACGAGCGCAGTTTTCGTGTGGGTTTTCAATCCGATTGTCCCGTACGCGACGTGGATGCCGTTTTCCTCCAGACGTCGGACCCACTGAAGATTGTTCTGCTCGTCGAAGCGAGCTTTCAGTTCGACCATTACCGCGACCTGTTTACCGTTCTCCGCGGCCTCAATGAGCGACTCAATGACCTGCGAGTCGCTTGCAGTTCTGTAGATAGCTGCCTTCACCGCCAGCACGTCAGGGTCGTTCGCTGCTTCGGTCAGGAACCGCTGTACCGTCCTGTCGAAGTCGTGGTACGGATGATGGAGCAAGATATCATCGTCGTAGATGTGGTCGAAAACAGTTTGCTTGGTCGTCTCTTGCTCTGCTTCGTCGAATGGAGACTGTTGGCCCTGCTCCAGCCGTGGATGTGGCTGTGGCGTCCACGGCTCGCGCTTGAGTTCCGGCCGGTCTATATCAGTCAGCGTCTCGAAGTCCCGATAATCGATTGGAGCATTCAGAGCGTATATCTCACGGTCGTCGAGCTTCAGTTGCTCTTGCAGCGTCTCCTGAATCCGACTGTCAGCGTCGGGTTCGATTTCCATCCGAACAACGCTTGCAAACCGGCGTTGTTCGAGAACATCCTCAATCATATCGATGAGGTCCTCAGCGACCTCCTCGTTCCGGCGCACCTCGGCGTTGCGTGTGAGGCGGAACAGTGCCGTATCGAGTATCTCGATGTTCGGCAACAGGAGGTCAAGATTGTTGCGGATAACGTCTTCAACCAGCACGTACCGCGTCCCGCTGTCGACCTCTATCAACCGCGGCCTGTTGGGCGGAATCTTGATCCGAGTGAACGTCGGCTCGTTCTCATTTGACTGCTCCGTGAGGACGGCGAGGGACAGCGACCGGTTCGAAATGAACGGGAACGGATGGGCCGGATCAAAAGATAATGGTGTCAGCGCCGGTTTGACAGACTCCTCGAAGTAGTCCCGGACCTGAGACTGTTCTGCTGCACTCAACTCGGCGTAATCGACTACTTCAATGCCCTCGTTGGCCAGCGCTGGACGGACCTTTTTTTGATAACACTTCGCCTGTTTTTTCAGCATCGGCTGCAGTTGGTCGTGGATTTCTTTCCACTGCTCGACAGCTGTTCGTCCATCAACTGTCGTCCCTTCGATACCTGCATCGATCTGCTGTTTGAGTCCTCCGATACGCTTCATCACGAACTCGTCGATATTACGTGTGAATATGGACAAAAACCGGACTCGTTCGAGCAACGGATTCCGGTTATCCAGCGCCTCATGAAGCACTCGTCGCTGGTACG
Source organism: Haloarcula sp. JP-Z28 (assembly GCF_011440255.1). Classification (NCBI taxonomy): domain Archaea; kingdom Methanobacteriati; phylum Methanobacteriota; class Halobacteria; order Halobacteriales; family Haloarculaceae; genus Haloarcula; species Haloarcula sp. JP-Z28. The sequence goes on from NZ_JAAOHT010000034.1 coordinate 5,653, forward strand.
CGAGCATACTGAGTTCCCGATTCAGATAGAGGTCTGTATCCTCTAAATCAACATTTGGCGGCTCATACGGCGAGATGTCGAGTGGCGAGTCGGTATCCATGTTAGAGGTGTGAGTGTTGATCGTGTGGTTCAGCGATGCTATCAGCCGGCCGCGGGACGTGCGTCTCGGCTGGCTCGACAGCTATGAATTTCTCAGCTCGATAATCGTACGCCGTCAACTGGCCACCGTGCACACAGCCCGTATCGAGCCCTACCGCGTATTCACTATCGAACGGCTCAGCAAGAACGGTGTGTCCAAAAAACACCCGCGGCAACTCTTGACGCGCTTCGAACCAGTACGGGCGGTCGTAGCTCCCGTTGGGGACAAGCGAACGAGTGTTCAACAGTTCATCAAGCGTGTGTTCGACGACCGGCTTCCGATGGTCGATACCACCGTGAACCACAACGATGTCGTCCCAGGAAATAACGACGGGAAGCGATTCGAGATACGCCAGGTCGCTTTCTGTGAGGCTGTCGATCGATTCGCGGCCGTCAATCAGTTCCTGGTCGTTGTTTCCGCGAACCGAATAGAAGTTTGGTGTGTTACTGACGAGATCGAGGACGGCTTTGCTGTCCGGTCCTTTCATGACGAGGCCGCCGACGAATACGACGAGGTCACCGGGGCTCGGATCGAGCCTGTCGAGTAACCGACAAAGCGCCTCGTGGCACCCGTGGACATCCCCGATGATATATATATTGTTCCAGTCGGTGCTATCCAACCGGTGATGTGTGGCGTCGATTGTCGGGTTGAGCGTGAGCCTCAATGGCATGGTACGTTTGATTTGATCCGACTACAGATACCGGAACGTACAGAATTGCGTATTTAATCAGTTATATGATAAGTATATAGTAGTATGTATCGCTATTGTCAACCACCGGGCGAACCCACCTCACAGGTTTGCATTCTCCGTGTCACGCTCGCCATATGGATCTCCACACGGGGAGTGAAACCCATTACCACGAGAGTCGAAATGCGTTGCTCGGTTGCCGGATGAATCAAACCGAACATCACGTGGGGAGTGAGTCCTCTATACGGGTCGCCACGAGGACTCTGAAGAACCGGGATAGCTCCTGAACGGTCTCCAACGAATCGACGTGCTCGTAGCTCTCAAACTCGTCACACATGCATCCGCCACTACGCTTGTAAGTCGCGACACAGCCTTCAATCCGGCTTTGTATGGTTTTCAATTCCCGCGGCGAGATGTTATCATCAACCGCCACTCCCGTGACATCTTGGATAAATCGCTCGTACCCATCAAGCCTCAAGCGCCACTCACCGTCCTTGTGCTCGAATCCACCGAGATCAGGCGGGTCGCGGCCGCCCGGGTAAGAGGCATCAAAAATTATCTTTGTCATATTGATATGTATATGAATATAGTCGTATTTACATTTTTCTTCTTACGGATAAAAGGTCAGTATGAATATATAGTAATATTATAATTATATTATGGAACAATTGTCTGAGATTGACCTCCTCCAGACTCTGAAAGACGTAGAATCCAGCCATCGGACTTCCGCCAAGCATGACGTTCGAGGTTCCAACCCGTACTCAAGCGGAATCGGCAGCATACCGGCGGAAATCTCGTTTCCTCTCCTGTATAGGCCTGTAAGACGTATCGACGACGACTTCAAAGAGGTCGAGTCACTGTGACTGAGGAAAATCTGCTGGCCCGACGCCCTCAACGACGATGAACAGGTGGTCGTCACTCATTTTCGACCGCCTCGACGAGCAGCGTCGTTTCCGGCAGGTCGTCGCGAGAGGTCGACAGGAACTCGGAGGTTTCCAGCGTTTCCTCGACCAACTCGACCAGTTCCTCCGAGACATCGCCAAAGTGAACGATGGCGTCGGGATCGGGGTAGTTCTCGTACTGCTGTGCAGCCGTCTTGTCTGTCTTGTTCTTACTCATAGTCATCGGCAGAGCGCCCTCTATGGAACGCCCCTCACTCCGCTGGGGCACAGAAAATACACGGCGGCTCGTTCCCTGCCATCCGATTCATCGCGATGAGCCTCACCTACCTCCTGAAGCGGGACCGCCGGACCGGCCTGCCGGTCCAAGGTGGAGCGTGTCCCCCGAGTGCTTGCGCTCGGGAACCGTGAGCGTGAGAGTGAGCGAAAGAGAGAGTGGTACGGCTCCTCGATTATTCCGCGATTACGTTCCCGTTCTCGTCGATGGCATACCTGAGTGGGTACACGTTGCCGTCGATATGCGTGGACTTCTTCGGCAGCGTCTCGTTCAGCCACGCTTCCCGGTCGGCGTCGGTCTGGATGTCCTCGTTGGGCTGATGCACACTGAACAGGTCCATGCTCACCCAGCGATTGACCGTCAGCTCACTCGACTGAGAATACACCTTCACGCGCTTGTTTTCCGCGTCAACGCCGCCGACAACAACCTCAGGCGCATCTTCGGCTGTTTTCAGTCCATCACCGATATCCACGGCACCAGGGTCGATATCGAGGTCGTCGCACTGCTGTACAGCCGTCTCGTCTGTCTTGTTTTCACACATAGTCGGTAGGCAGAGCGCCCTCTGTGGGACGCCCCTCACCCCGCTGGGGCACAGAAATCACACGATGGCTTGCTCCTCGGCATCCGATTCATCGCGACGGATCTCCCGTGCCCGCTCTCGAAGGCGAGACTGCACTGGCGTCCGGTTCTGGTGCTTGTTTTCGTATGCGAGATACTGCTGGATCGTCTCCATTGAGTGCATACAGTTGATGCCGGCGACGATTGGCTGGAGATGATCGGCGTCCAACAGCCGCTCTGGCGGGAGTTTGTCGAGGATTGGGTCAGGAGTGTCGCTCATGAATCCTCCTCTCGGAAATCGTCGAGCGTCGTCCTGCGTTTGTACCGACAGCCCGGGTAGTGAGCCAGAAGCGTCTCGTCGACGGCGTCCCAGAAGCTGATTTTGTGTGGTGCAACCGACTGCCAGAACCGGGCCCGTGCCAGTGCTGCCCCAACTCGCTGGCGTTCCTCACGACGCCACTGCTCGCGCTCGATCATCGCCATGCCGACGCTCCCTCCGGTCGATCCGCCATGTACGAGCTGGCAAGCTCCAGCCCGGCATCGAGTGACCGTCGCGTCCCGACCAGTTTGGTCGCCCGTTCGAGCGCCCAGCCAGCGTCGCTGTGTTTGAGCAGGACTGTGGCTCCGGTGTCGGGGATGTGCCAGCCGATCGTGTCGTTGCCAGCGGCGAGAAATTCCCACTCACCGACAGCAGCCTCCTGTGCCGCGCTTTGCGTGTCAATCAGCGCATCCGAGCGTGGGCCACCAGCACCGAAGTCGCCCAACGTGGCCGTTCCTGCTGCGTTCATGCAGCGACCTCCCGGCGGTCCCAACCAGCGAGTTCGGCGTCGATGGCGCTGATGATGGTTGTGACCTGTTTCTCTAACGTGTCTGCCTGCTCGCCGTTGACGTCCAGAAGCGAGCGAAGTTCGAGTACGTCCGGGAGGTCGATACTGTCTGATCGCCGGGCCACCATACGGAGGACAACCGCTTGAACATCGGCGCTGCCGGACTGCCCTCGAACAGTCGTCGCGATGGACTCGACGAACTGTGCGGTGAGTGGCTGCGACAGGTCTTCCGAACGACGGCAGGACATATTTCGAGACATCCTCTCACCCGCCAGAGGGACACAAAATGGGGGTCGCTGCCGCCGTGGATAGGATTTTGCTTATTACACTGGTTAGATACCTGCTCAATAGGACGGCGCACTGATCGCGGGGAGTCTTCGATTGATTAGAAAGACAAATCTTGGTGAAAACTGCGTGTGTTTATCCGTGTCTTGGTGGTATACTAGATCCAATGAGAAAGAGTGAAACACCAGCCATTGCGTCCCGTAGTGACCTTCCCTCTGCCAACGAGGACGTAGCGAAACTCCGTCTTAAGCTACGTCACCACTCGCTCGAAGAATTGGAAGAAACAGGGTTAGTCAGGCTGGATAGACAAGAACAGACTGTCAAGAAAGGTCCAAAATTCAACGACAAAAAAGCAAGAATCCGATTGTACTAAGAGAAGCTGTACTGCTCATTAGCGGAGCAGACCCACCAGTTTCGTGGAACTACCGCCGGCTACCCAGTCCACCCGCCGATCTCGACCTGTGTACTGTCTGCCGGAGCATCGTCTGCTGTCTTCCCAACTGCGTCAAACGGTGGTTCAACGAGATGTGGCACTCCGTCGTCGTATGTCCGGTTGGGGCGTTTCACACAGTCGACCGGCAGGATAGGACTACATTCACTACAAGAGTGCGTTGCCCCGTCGAAGCCATTGATACTCACCGACCAGGAGATAACGCTCGCGAGTCGATACGTCTCCGCTGCTGGCCGGCGAGTGCTGGCAGACCGGCAGCCAACGGCCCCGCAGACATCGCAGGTGACGAGATGGTCTCGATCTGCCTCGTGGAAGAGCGAAGCGGCCTGCTCAACGTTATCGCGGTCCTGAAGCGCACACTCCCGGCAAATCGTAAATCGGAACACGCCGTCTTCTCGGTCGACCTCGTCAGGCCACCGAACATACGTGTACGCCTCGCCGGAGATCTCGGCTCTGTCCCCACAGAATCGACAGCACTCGGCCGTTGCTTCGGGCTGGACGTCGGTCACTGAGACCACCGTGCAAGTGTTGATTGTTCGCGAGCAGTGTCCACGGGACAGAGAAAGCGCCACTTGTATCGCTCACGAATCGGCTTGTTCTCGCGGTTGCTTGCCTGTCCCGGTTCACGGTAGCCCGTACAGATCCAGCCCTTGTCTTGCAGCGCCCGAACCATCGCGCCATCATAGTCCGAGCGTACCCACGTCAACAAGAAGCGAGTGTTACGGTCGTCACTCTGCAAGAATCGCTCCTGTGAGCGGGCTAGCGCTGCCGACGCGAGGTTTGGCATCCGAACGCCCATGCAAATCCGCGCGGCCTCGACAAGCGAGTCGCCGGATACCACTTCGCTGTCAACGACTGGTGTGTCCGTCGACGGAAGCACCTGGCGGGCAGTCGCTCGAATCTCTGCTGGAAGACTGTCGATCTCGACGGGCTCGGGACAGAGCTGGCCGTCGACGCCGTACCGGATTCGCTTCTTCGAGATGAGCGGGTAGCGGTACGTGATAGCCCCGACTAGCGAGTCCTGAAAGTACAGCCCGTGGTGGGTGAGATTGACCGACGGCAGCGACCCCATATAAGAGTGATGCGCCTCGTACACGGCGGCTGCTGTCTCTCTGTCGATTGGTTCGACGGCGACATGATCGGCAAATCGAATCCCGAGGGGTGCGGTGAACGGGCCACCGTTGGCGTGAATCGGACAGAAACACTCCCCTGTGTCTGCTGGCGGGCGATGCTGGAACGACTGTGTTCGCGTCGATGCTGAGTGTGTGGACATCCTCTCACCCGCCAGAGGAACAGAAAATCGCTATCGAGTCAGTGCGTCGCTCTTTTGCAAAGCAGCGGAAAGACCGTATTGTTACACTGAGGCGGTGCCAATTTGAGATATGGTTTCTGCTCAGCCAGCGTTCGGCGAGGTCTCGAGAGCTGATTGAGTTGTGCGCTGTCGAGATCGACACGGAGCCGCTCGATTCTGCGCCATCCGTGCTGTAACGCTCATGACTCGGCGTCTTTCGCACACGGACCAGCCAACAGAACGTGCTCTGGACACGGAATGGCGGTCGGTCTCTTGCGCCTCACATCTTGTTTCACGCTCTCATGGAGTAGTAGCGTTCCCATCGAGTCAACACAGCACTTCATTGAGTTTACTCAGTGCCCAAACGAAAGTTCTTGATCATGGTTACCAGACTCAGATTGAGCCTGTTCAGGCGACCACAACTCTGTCACAGAGAATACACATTAGACTCATGCTTCAAGACTTCAATCAGCAGTTTCGAAAAAATCTGGAGAGTGCAAATTCAAGATTGATAATTGAGGGTAAACAGCGATAACTACCTAACTAGTAGAAGCAACGTATGGAGCTTACGTACACCGAAACAACCGGTAAGATTAGGCAAGAAGGTGACGCGGTAGCATCAATAAGCGGGGTAGAAGGTCTCGCAATCTTTGCGTCTCCAGACGATGGCCTCGATCCATCAGTTGAACCCTTTTTACAGAATCTTAACCTACCTGTTTTTGGAGGGATATTTCCGGAACTTATCTACCGTGGTGACAGGAAAGAGACGGGTGCCATCATTTGTGGCCTGAAAACGAAGCCGAAGGTAACGACAGTCTCTGGCTTGAGCGACTCTACACAGAAGTACAGTTCATCGCTTAACCCTGATCTTCCGATTGATGGATACAAGACTGGATTTGTATTCGTTGATGCGTACTCCACGAGGATAGAGCAGTTCATTGAGTCGCTATTTCGGACCTACAGTGTCGAACTTAATTACATTGGTGGCGGTGCCGGAACGCTAGAGATGGAACAAGAACCGTGCCTGTTCACAAACGATGGTGTGGTTGAGGACAGTGCGGTTGTCGCCGCCGTTGAACCTCCAATAGAAATCGGCGTCAAACACGGCTGGCAGGATATCTCGGGGCCCTTTAGAGTGACCGATTCGAGTGGATCAACAATACACAGCCTTGACGGTGAACCAGCGTTCTCCGTATATAAACGCACAGTCGATAAGTATGCATCAACGCAGCTGACCGAAGAGAACTTTTTCAGAGTCGCGAAAGCCTATCCGTTTGGAATCGCTCGGATGGACGGAGAGAAGATCATTCGCGATCCATTTGAGGTGACTGATGACGGTGGGCTCAGTTGCTTCGGCGATGTGTCCGAAGGGGAGTTCGTGCATATACTTGAAGGCCATCCGGAGTCACTAATACAGGCAGCAAAACAGGCAAAAGACGCAACCGTTGCCGACAAAGCTGATTTAGAGAGTTTATTATTTTTCGACTGCATCTCTCGTGTGCTTTATTTAGAGGAGAAATTTAAGTATGAACTTGCGGCCGTGAAAACGGAGGATACACCATCGGTAGGGGCACTAACAATTGGCGAGATTGCTAACGATGGAGCAGGCCATCTGGACTACTACAACAAGACGGCCGTCGTCGGAGCGGCCAGCAAGATATGACATCACGACAACAGCGAATACAGACGCTTTACGAGATTTCTCTCAGCATCAACTCCCGAGAGTCACTCGAAGCCACGGCCGACAGAGCGCTTACAGCGTATCTTCAGAAACTGAACTGCTCGGTCGGTGCTGTATTTCGGGTCGACAACACGAACGATAGCGAAGCGCTGTCACTTGTGACTTCGATTCCAGCCAAGCCGAAGCGAAACACATTATTCCAGATGGCGCGTGGCCGGCTAAGCGAACTCGTTAGGAGAAGCGTGGCATCGTCTGATTCTTCTGAGATGGGCAGTCACGCCCCCAGAGGAAACGACAAAAATGCGGTAACAGTCGGAGGAAGCGGCATGGCATCCTCACTTGTTGAGTCATTGCCGGTCGCAGAGCAAGTCGAGGGTATGGGTGAGTACCACATTATGAACCTTCCCGGGTTTGGGGCGATTGTCCTCGGAAAACATGGGGGTGCAATCAAGCAAGAGACTGCGGCAGCACTCGCCCCGCTTAATAAAAAGTTCGCTCAGGCCTGTCGGTCAAATGTGACCGAACAGCGCCTTAGAGAGCAGCGAAATCGGTTTGAGACTCTGTTCGACGCAGTCCCGGAACCAGTCGTCAACGTCGTCATTGAGAACGGAACTGAACGGGTCGTCCGCGCTAATGAGGCGTTTAAGAACACATTTGTCGGCGATGAAGGGGCAATTCGTGGCCGTGATCTCAACGAATTTGTCGGTCCTGATACCCAGTCAGACACCGCCAAGGAACTCATTGATGCAATTGAGCAAGGCGACATAATTAATAAGGAAATACATCGAGAAACTCGTTCAGGAAGCAGTCACTTTCTGTTCAGCGGTGTCCCAGTCGCAGCAAGCGACCAAGCGGAGTACTTTGGAGTGTACGTCGATATTACGGAACAAAAAGAGCGTGAACAAACACTCGAAAAACTGTATAATGCAGCACAGGATATTCTTGACCAGAACTCCCGGCAACAGGTCTGTACAGATGTAGTTGAGACGATTGAATCAGTCCTCGGGTATTCGGCGGCTGGGATACATCTATATCGGAGAAGGTCTGGGGCACTTGAACCGGTGGCAGTCAACGGGCGGGTACAGCAGAGACTGTGCGACAAGCTGTCAGAATACACTGAAACAGAAACTATTCTATGGCGTGCGTATAACAGCGGCGAACCTGTCCGAATCGACGACACAGATCAGGTCAACAGCACGCTTCTAAATGGCGAGACTCCCACGAGAAGTGTTGTTGCTCTGCCCATCGGTGGACACGGCGTACTGATTACCTCAGCGTTCGAAACGAACGCGTTCAGCGACCGGGATTTGTACCTCCTTCGGCTACTGAGCCAGTTAGCTGAGATTGCACTCGGCTGGACAGTTAATGAAGAGGGGCTAAGAGCAGTACAAGAGACCGTTCGAGACGCGCTACACGCAGACACACATGAAGAAATGGCTGAGTTGGTACTTGAAAAGATGCCTGATGCGTTAGATATGCCCGTGGCTGGAATCTGGGAGTACCAGCCGGCGAGCCAGGCGCTCCAACCGATTCATCATACGACACCGGCAGCCGAACTGGTCGGTGGCCAGCCAGCTTCTCTGGAAGGGAGTAATACTTCATGGCAAGCGTTGATAAAAAACAAGGCCTCTACTGTCTCAGATGTTTCAGAACTGGATGACGCGCATAACTCCGAAACGCCAATTGAGGAGGAAATTACCGCACCAATCGGCGACTTCGGTATTCTCACCGTTGCATCGACCAACAGTAATAGTTTCACACAAGTCGACACGGAACTCATCGATATTCTTGCTACAAATCTCGAATCCATCGCAGAAGTGATTGGAGCTCAACAGGATATTGATTTGCTTGGGCAGGTCATCGCACGGATTCTGCGACACAACGTCCGGAACAAGCTCACCCCGATTTTAGGGTATGCGAACACTATTGCTGAGCAAGCCGATGAGCCTATCTCAGGGTATGCGCAGCGAATCGTCAGTAGCTGTAAAGAACTGGAGCAGACGACAGCACATGCTCGCGAGATGCGCGAGGTCATCCGGAACAGAGACCAAATGGTGACCGTCTCGCTGGATACAGCAGTTCAAGATGCAGCCGAATCCATCGACGATGAGTTCCCCGATGGAGAACTGGTCACACATATGGAGGCCACACCTGATGTAACTGCCCACCCAAAGCTTGGGACTGCAATCCATCATCTGATCCGAAACGGATTGGAACACAACGACAGCCACACCCCTAGCGTGGAGATTACTGTCGAACAGCGACCCGCCGGCCCAACAATTGAAATCGCCGATAACGGGCCTGGTATTGACCCGCACGAGGTTCGGATTTTGGATGAGCACGGAGAGTCTGCACTAAGACACAGTACTGGAGTCGGCCTGTGGATTGTCGACCGGATAATCGCGCATTCAGGAGCATTGATCGACTTCGAAACTACCGGCGGAACAACTGTGACTGTCATCTTCAGTACGCCCACGGCGAACCCCTCAAAATATGAGTGAAAATCCCCTGCACCGGGATACTGTACTACCGAATCATGTTAGGGTATTTATAGGATACTAGAACAAGGCGCGTTACCACAGTCTCTTTATTCCGAAAGTATACCCTCGGAGCTGAGCCAATGGATTCAGCTACCAGTGCGTTATTTCTCCTCTGACGTCCCACGACTGGAACTGGTAGTCGGCTGGTGGAGTGAACGTTTCTCGGGCTGTTGCCACAAGATACTCAGCACCCTCGACAACCTGTGCGGCTATCGGATAGCGGGCAGACTCCGGACACACGGTGATAGCCCCATCGAGCGCGGGGACCACTTCATCTTGCCAGACAAACGCCGATGGTGGCTTGACGACTGGAATTGGTTGCTCGCCGACGGGCGATTCGTTGCTGTTCGTGGCTGATCCATCACGGGCTTTGGAGGTTGGTTCTGTCATCCTCTCAGCCACCAGAGGAACCGAAAACCGCCGTCTCAGTCGAGGCCGGGGAGTCGTTCAGCGATGATGATGCCGTCGCTCGGCCCCTCCAAATACAGTGCTGTGTGCCCCCTGAAGTAGAGGGTGTAGCGGTCCGGAATGTACTGATGTCCGGTCGAAAGCGTCGCGATAGCCTTCGACAAGATCCGCGCCGAGAACAATGGATCGCCGTTGTGGTTCGACAGGCGGCCAGATTGCAGTGGTTCCCAGCTATCGAACTCATGATCCGCTGGCGGCGTCAGTGTCGTCCGGGCCGTAGCGATCAGGTAGTCAGCCCCGTCGACAACTTTGGCGGCAGTGTTCGTTACATCTGGAATGAATTCCACATTACCCCCGAAGTCGGTCATCGGCTCGTTGTCCCAGCGCAATGCTTCTGGATGGCCGGCGACCGGCACCGGCGGGCCTCGGAAGCCCTCGCTTCGGATATGGGATTTTGCTTTGCTCTCGCAACCGAATGTCTCCCCGCAGGTGCACTCGAACGATTCGTCGTTGCGATAGTAGCCGTCGGTATCCTGTGAGCGGACGAGTTCACCGTCATCGTCCATGTAGATGGTGTCGACATACCCCCACGAGTACGACACCTCGATCTCATGCTCTTGACTGGGCTTGCTGAAGTCGAAGCCGTCTTGCTGGTCTGGCTGTCCGTCCTGCGTCTGAGTCGGATCAGTTGCAGTCATCCTCTCACCCGACAGAGGAACAGAAAATCGCCCGATACAGCGTATTAACCAACAGAAGCGATGAGTGTTGGTTAATATGAGGTGTTAGCGCGACGACCACCGTTTCGCTCTGAGCGTGGTCTGTCCACGGAACGACAGCCGCTCGGACATTGGAACGCTCACCGCTTCGCCGTTGCGAGCGACGTAATCATTCAGAGTTCTTTCACAGCCTAGTGGACACATCTGAAACATGACATGGAAGAGTCTGGCGTGACCGGTACAGAGGAGTGAATCAGTACCAGATCCCCGTTGTGTACCCTAATTAAATCCAAAATCAGCCGATAGAATATGAATACATATTGATGACTAAAACTTGTGATGATTCAGTATGATATTCAGAAGGCTGTGCAAAATACTGGGCCTGAATACAACATGGAACCTTCCTCCCTGTGAGGACAATGCTCTACTTACCATACCACTCAATAATACCGTACTCGAATTTAACCATGGAAAGGAAATGACAATGAGAGGAGTTAACTTGTAACGCGTTAAATAGATAACATGGCGGCTGACAATCAAAAAATTGGCTTTAATATTAAGGGAATTATTCCGCCACCCATCGATAGCTATCGGCTCCTCCACGTTGATGATGACTCTGCATTCGCTAATCTCACGTCCACCTGTCTTGAGCGCGAACAGGACCTGTTCGACGTGATCACCGCTACCAGTGCTTCCGACGGGATGGACTGCTTAGACGCGGAAGACATCGACTGCATCATTAGCGATTACGACATGCCTGAAATGGATGGATTGGAGTTCTTAGCGGAAGTCCGAACTCACTACCCAGATACTCCGTTCATCCTATTCACCGGTAAGGGAAGCGAAGAGATTGCGAGTGAGGCCATTGCCGCGGGCGTCACTGACTATCTCCAGAAAGGCAGTGGTACCAAACAGTATGCCCTCCTCGCAAATCGTATCCTGAACGCAATCGACAGGTGTCGTGCCAATCAGCAGGTGGCTCGTGGATTTAAAGCAATGGAAACTGCCCGCGAAGGCATCAGTCTCCTTGATGAAGACGGATATTTCCTCTACGTCAACGACGCGTTTGCCGAAACGGTCGGGTACACACGGGCGGAACTCCTCAACGAGCACTGGGGACTTCTCTACTCAGAGGATGAGATTGACACTCTCTACAATGAAATCCTGCCGACCGTACCCGTCGAAGGGTGCTGGTCAGGAGTTACGAGTTACGTTCGTCAGGACGATAAGCAAATTCAAGTCGACCATACCCTCAGCCATACGGAGGACGGCACGATGATCTGTCTGATTCAGGAGACGACCGCTGAGGATACGTAGGCAGGTCTCTTGGCCGGCTGACTTAGCGGTGTGATTCGATTTTGATGACCGGGTTTCCGTTCTTGTCAGCAATGATAGTGGCCGTCGTCGAATCAGCCTCAAACTGGAGGGTCATCTTGAGATTGTGCTCTTGGAAGAGCCCATCGAGTGCGTCGGTGTTGATATCATCACTGATGAGCCACTTTTGTTCAAGTACATTTTCATCGTGAGCCTCTGCGACTGCCGTTACGACTGCAGTGCTTAGCTCTGTACTATCTTCTGGCTCGTAGTAGAATTCTCGCACATCTCCCATCAGTGCAATTAAGACTTCAAGAAATAAATATATTAACCATTATATGGCATGGATATAACCGTAGTGGCTGGTTTGAGATAGTTAAACCAAAAGAACATAGCACAATTTCACTCAGATAATCAACTTCCTAGTTAGTGTGAAAATACCAACACATTAGGTAATTTGAAATATTAGGGATATATAATGATTCGACAGGTACAGTCCTCTGAATCGGTGAGTGAAGCGGTTGTGAAGGCTGTAAGTGCAACTGAAAACTGTTCTCCAAATTCGCTTCCACCATTGTATAACGCGGTCAATCCAAAAGCTTTGGACAGAATGTTCACGGTTACTAACAACGACGTACCCGATCGAGGTGGGCATATTACATTCCAGTATAGTGAGTCTGTTGTTACTATTAACAAGAATGGATACCTCGAAGTTCAGGAGTCACTGAAATTGCAGGACTGCGAGGAGCTTTACGGATAGCCCCTCTACCGTGTCCAGAAATACCGTATTATGAACATTACAGGAGCAATGTATTCGGGTATCAGTCCAGAAACTCGACCCCAGTGATTTCGAAGCGTGCGCCACCGGTGTTGCTGTCGGTGACAATGATATCCCAGCCGTGTGCCCCAGCGATGGTTCGGACAACCGAGAGTCCGTAGCCACTCCCATCCTCATTCGTGGTGAACCCGTGGTCAAACACATCGTCCTGAATGTCAGATGGGATTCCGGGACCGTCGTCCTCAACGTAGAAGCCGTGTTCCAGCGGCCCGACCCGAACGATGACGGCCCCATCGCTATGTCTGATAGCGTTCTGGAACAGATTCTCGAATAGTTGGATGAGGCGGTCACTGTCAGAACTCACTGACCCGACGTGTTCGTACTGAAGCACTGCCCGGCCAACAGTCTCGCCTGTTCCCTTCCAAGCAGTGTCAACAACTGTTTCGACATCGGTCGTTTCCGGGTCAGTGACGACGTTTCCTTGCTTGGCAACCGAAAGCAGGTCGTCGACAAGCCGGGCCATTCTATCGGTAGTCTCTTCCATCGCGTCAAGATGCTCTTCGTCACCAGTCTTACGGGCCAGATGTACTCGCGAGGAAATGATGCTGAGTGGGCTCCGCAGGTCGTGCGCGAGGATATCAGTGAACTCCTTGAGCCGATCGTTCTGGCGTTCCAGCATCTTCTCGTACTGGTGTTTCTCAGTCGTGTTCTGGCTGACTGCAACGAACCCGTTCAATTCTCCATTCTGGAGCGGCGAAATCGACAGCGTAGCCCAGAATACTGAGCGATCGGCTTTTCGATGCCAGTGCTGTGTTTCAATAGATCCGTTCACTGCTTCCGCCAGTACAGAGTCGATGGTCGTCTTCATCTCTTCGGGGTCGGCAAACAACATATCGACACTGTTTCCGAGTATCTCGTCAGCCTTGTAGCCGTACATCGACTGGGCCGGCTCGGGCCATGTCGTGATGTTTCCCTCGGTATTAAGCATGAACACCACATGCGAGGAAAGGCTCTCAATCAGTCGCTTCGAGACTGTCTTGTCGTCACTCTCCGAGTGCTGTTGCGACTCACTATCCGGCAGTGAGTTGTCCATCAGCCGCCCCTATACGTAGGACAACATTGATGATTTAGACAATGATGACTCGCCGTATCTACAGCGATAAATGCCATATGAGAGTTTAAAACCTCACATACAGTAAATGTTATGATTTTAACTATAATCTGAATTTTGATGAAGTGGGTTACGAATATAGCATCTGTATTGGCCGACCCAATCTGATTGAATCAGGGGAATAATTCTGTACGAGATATGCGCCCTGTATTCATCAACAGTGGATATGACATAGCCCGGACAGTACTGCTTCACTGAGTTCAGTAAAAGCCTCACCGGCAGTAGCTCTTCTAACCGTAGACCTCGGTAGGAGTGAGTCCTGCCCGGTATTCCACCCTGTCTCGCTCGTGTTGGCTCCGGTACGCGAGCGTCTGTCCGTTCTCATACTCGACGACAATCGCATCCTCAAGGCCATCCACAGTCGCTCTTGAACCGTCAGCAGCCCAGACAGGGTCCATCGGTTCCGCTGTTAGCGGGCTCCGGTCTTTCTCCGTAGTCGGCCACACCCCCCGCGATTTCCAGTATGACCGGATGTGTCGCAGGCTCTCTCGAACCGTCTCCCGGATCGAGAGGTGGTCTGCATTGCCGTAGCCGTGTGGCGAAAAATACTCGCCGTGAAGCGCCGCCAGATGAACCCCGTTCCAGTCGACGCCAACGATATCGGCTGGTTCTTCACCGGTCACACGCGGCTGTGTTAGCTCCTCGATCACTGGATACTGCTTCGTCGGACTTGCCCCCAGCAGATGCACTCGCCGTCCCCGCCAGTCCACAATATCCGTGTACTCGTCGGCTGTCTGGTCGGAGTAGCCCATCGGGTATCCCAAGATGATGTCTTCGTCGATCACATCGATTGCTTCGCGGCACTTCGGGACGATGATGATCTCTGTCTCCGGAAACTTCCGTTTCAGTTCCCGTGCGGCTTGGTTGTACCGGCGCGCCTCCTGCTGGTCGTATGCGTCGCCGAGCATCCCGACGGACGGCTCGTATCGCTCGAAGCGTTCGATGTACCGGTCCAAGTCTGGATTCCGGAAGTCGTTGTCCAGAATCTCAATCGGGACGTCGACGTTCCGCAGCGAGGACTGGTAGGTGTAGTCCTCGCGAACGCCGACAGCAAACCCAAGCCGGTAAGCATCGATTACGAACGGCTCCCGGTGAAGGAACCCGATGTACTCAGCCTGCTGTGCATCGCCGACAGCCGCCGCTGACCAAGAGTGTCGAGCCTCAGAAGACATGAACAACACCGAGCGCACCGACCGGCGCGCCCAGCTGGCAGGCGCGGCACAAAACGACCCCGCGCCTTAAATACGGAGACGGGCGGAAGTGTCGGGCAGAATGAAGGAAGGTATCGAATCGCAGTACGACGACCCTGACAACTACCGGGGCGACTACCCACCAGACTGGGCGTACCGGATCGTCTTCCGGAAGCAGTTGGACAACAACACTTGCACCAACTGCGGGACGCGGTTCCCTGCGGAGGATTTGGAAGTCGTGCGACGAATCCCCGCCGAGAACGGCGGGACAAACAAGACCACGAACCTCCTGACAGTGTGCTCGTTCTGCGAAGAAGACATCACACAGACGGGACGCCTGAACCTGCCAGAGTCAGCGAAACAAGAGCCAGCAAGCAGTCCAGAAGAGGACACTCACAGGGTCCTTGCGTTGCAGAGCGAGGTCCCGATCACCGAGGAAGTCGAGGGCGAAACGGAGGGCAACGGGCAGTCTCGTGGTGTCTCCCGGCTGGAAGCCAGCCACGTCGAGACACAGTCGAGGAGTCCTCTTGCAGTCACCACGACGACCGAGGAAAGCGACGAGCAGTCCGTCCAGGACGACACCGACGAGCGTGCTGGATGGCGGCGGCTATTCGTCGCGTCGGTAGGAGGCACAGCGATGTTTCTGACATACTTCTGTGCGTTTGGTATCTCCTATTTCCTGTCCTCGCTTGCGGGTGATGTAGCGTTCTATGGCCTCCCACTGGCCGGGCTCGTAGCGGGAGTCCGGTGGCGGCTGTCGACAGCCATTGCATCCGTCTGCGTTGTTTTGATGTACGCTGCCGTCTGGGAGTCTATCTCGACAGAACTGTTCATGACTCCGTTTGCGTGGGTTCCTGTGGTTGCGCCGCTGGCTGGGATTGCCTACGGAGTCGTAGCCGAGCGTACTGAGTTCTCGCTGCGGAACCTGCCCTCAGATCCGCGACTGGTGGTCCAGCGCTTCCGTTGACGGGATATACGCCGACAACTGGTCCACGACCGACGGATCGAACGAGTCGGAGACGTGTCGCACGTTCCACAGTCCAGACTGATACACCTCGGATTTCGGTGAATGATATCCAAGCCAATCGAGGTCCGATGGCCCTGCGGATCGACGATACCTCGACACCATCGCGATGGTATGTGATTCAATCTCGGCTCTGTCACACTCGGGTCCGGGGTCGCCCGGAACGTCAACCCACAGAAACGGCAAATCCCGGATGTACTCCGACACGCGCTGTTCAAGTTCGTGTTCCTGCTCGCGAACAGCAGTCGTCTCGGCGTCGGGATTCGGTTCGCCCCAGTGGGGATACTCGTCGTGCCAGCCGTGTTTCTCGATCAGCGCCCGTCCAACGTGCAAGCGAAAAATCGAACCACGGTGGTTGCCACCGCCAGCGTACTTCCCGCGAACGTTCCCACGATGTTGCCGGAGCCGGTTCCAGAGCGTGTTCGACGAACCGGTACTGACGCCGACGGTGCCGATTCGGGAGAGTCGCCACTTTGTGGAGGGCATCTGTCTGAGGTCGCTTGCTGGCGAGAAGAAAAAGTACACTCCTCGGTCGGGCCACTCCAACCGCCCGTTGACATCCCCGAGGTAGTACGGCCCTCCGATCTGGTCACGCAACTCTGCTAAGACACTCAGAAACTGTCCGACAGGACTGCCACCTGACGCTGCTGTGGAACGCATATTCGACTCCCTCGCCCAACAGGGGAGTCACAAAACACTCCTCTCAAGCACGTCTGGAAAAATACCGCTCCCTCTCAGCTGGCACTTTCGACGGCGTCGATCAGATCCGCAGCCGTCTTCGAGATACGGTCCAGCCGGTCCCGCAACGTCTCTGGTGCGTCGCCGTCCCACGCCGCGAGGTAGAACGCCGAGTTGTCGGGGTCCAGCCCGAAGTGACGACTGACCACGTAGGCGACTGCCTCGGCTTCGACTTCGCGTTTCGACCGCTCCGCCTCATCCTCGACATCGAAGTGAAGCTCTGCATGGGCGAACTCGTGAATCAGTGTACTCGCGAGGGCGGCCCGATTCTCCCGGTCGACCGCTTCGACCATCGGATTCGTGGTCATGACGTTCCGACGCTCGCAGACACCCCGTGCAGACCCATGCTCCCACTCCTCCGAAGCGACGATTCTTGCGTCGACGCCGATCTCGTCGGTCGCGTCCAAGAGGTCCTCGACAAGTCCATCCGGGTCGCCGTGAGCTTCTGTCTCCAGTTCGGGAAGTGGCTCGCCCTCAGTCTGAGAGATATCGAACACCGACGTTGGCCGGAACCCGACCAGCCCTCGACGCCATTGTTCGGGCTCTGTCTCGTCGTACTCGCAATCAGTGTTCTCGTGATACGACGGCGAGTTGCCGCATTCGGGGCACTTCTTCGTGATGATCGGAGCCCAGATCCAGATGGCATCCTCGCCTTGCTGAACGTACCGGTCGAACTCGTCTTGCCACGTATTGTACCCCGCAACTCGGGTTGCTTCGGGACACTGGAGCTTGATGAGTAGCGTGTTCCGAGCCGAGTAATCGTGGAACTTCGATTGGACGTCAAGCCACTGCTGGAACTGCTCGCTGGCCTGCGCTTCGTCGGTGAGGTCGGCAAGATCCTCGACCCACGCATCGAGTTGGTCGCGCATCTCCTCGTCCCGGGAGTCCGAGTCATCGAAGGTGCAAGTAGTCTGCTGGCTGGGCTGCTCCGGCGTGTCTGACTGTATCGTTGACATTGGTCTGTCTTCGGGACGCACTCTCGGGCACGCCCCCGCACCTCCACTGGGGGGACAGAAAATCGACTGGCTGACTAAGCGAGAGCAGAGTGAGCTGGCTACCTGTACCGCTCCGGCGCGTAGAAAACGATGTGGACAGCCGAGCCAAGGTTGTACCACGATTTCGGGAGGACAGAGACTTCTAGTCCCCACTCCGCAGCGAACTCGAAGACGTCGAACCAGAGATTGTGGGGCGGCTCTGTGGAATCCAATCGCTCGATATTTCCCGGATAGACGTGCATCGAGTACAACGCCGGCTTGCCATCGTCAAGCCAGAGTGTCGAGTGGTCGTCTGCTGGCGGGCTGTGAGGCGGCCCCTTTGGGTCGCTGTCGGCGTCAAGCGGCGAGTGGGGGCACTCGCGTCGCCCGTGATAAGACGCCGGATACAGGCTGTCTCGGCAGGTGCATCGAGGTCGAAGGCTTGGGCAAACGCATCGCGCTGGTACTCGCCCATGATCGCGCCGAGTGCTTTCCAAATGTCCGCCCACGTTGGGTCCTCTGGCTCGTTATCGAGGAAGTCGTGGACAGCCTCGCGCAGCTGTCGGTACTCGTCCCATGCCGGGACAGGCTCGTTCGGGCCGGGTGTCGGCCAGTCAGTGCGGTCCATACGCTTGGGGAAATTCCGATGGGGTATCAACTCTCGGGACGCGCCCATACGCCGCGTCAGAGCAGGAACGTCGCCGCTAACCAACATAATGCTCCCAGAAACCACTCAGTGTTGGTTAGCTTGTGAGATGGAGTTCTATTCCTCGCCTCTAGCCTCCCAGCCTTTGTGGAAGTACACCAGCGCCACGTCGGAGTCAAGACACTGTCCGGACGGAATATGCTGCAAGACTTCGTGTTCTGGAATTGGCTCAACGACGCCCTCGTTAAGCAGACTGGTGACCACCTCGCGGCCCCGTGGCTCGTCGATCTCGACGGTATCGGGACGCTGCCGGTCGCGGTCCTGTGCGATCTGTTCACGCTCGAAGCGCTCGTAGTCTGGCACTGTTTCAGTCGGGTCCATAGAGGAAAATCCCTCACTCGACCGGGGAGACACAAAATTAGCGCTAACCAACAACTGCGAAGTATGGCGGTCGCTGTTGGTTAGGACACACCACTGTTTCCGCAAAATCGCGATGGAACGCAGGGTTTCAATCCCGTGCTGGGTTTTCTGACCGTTGCGACCGGCGAGTCAGAGGCGTTTCGACGCCGCAGTGTTCTCAAGCTACGATACGAGGTGAACAGAAAGTGATGCCGACGGAATCTTCTAAGAGGCATTATACGACTCCGTTGCCGATCATCGCGGCTGCAGAACTCCGTACCTAGATTACGCAGCGCAGGTGACGCTCACAGACGAACAAGCTGGACGACACACTGTGGTGAATTTCGCTCGCAGACTGGATCGACAATAGCTCGAAGTATTAAGTATTACGAGTGACGAGAAAACCTATACTTCTCTCTTAGTTCTGGCTACAGTATTCATGAACATGTTCCATAATATCGACAATCTCGGTAGGGTGTTCCACATCGTCTAATCTCCCCATCTTAAGTCCTATGTTTGGTTTAGTCACACTGGGGCAGTCTTGGATATTCTGCGCGCAGCCACTTCGAATGGTGTCAACGATTTCGTCACTCGGTTTCTCTGCCCCGTCTACTGACTGGAAATGAATTTCCTCCCAGTCATTGCCATCTGCACGCGGCCAGTGTTCTTCAGCGAGTCGGGCTAAGTCGTCCTTCTCCCATGTGTCCTCAAGTTCCTTATCACCGACCCAGACGAGTTCTGGTTCCGAACCTCCGACTTCGTACATATCTTCAAGATGGTCTTCAAGAGTATCTTCAGAATAGGTCTCCTCTTTTGCATCGGAATCCAAGATAACGAACGTTCGTGCTCGCCCGCTATCCTGAAGTCGCTGGAGGGTTTTTACGATATGGCCACACCCTTGACTATCCCAGATTTGGACTCCATCCTCTACGAGGGTGCTACCGGTGACTTGGTGGTATAGTTCTTCGATATATTTGTGTTCAGTTGCTCCCTCTACGACAATCATTGCTCGTTCGAGATAGACCCAGCTGGCAGAGAGTCCTAAACCTGCCATGATGTTGCCCATGAAATCCTCAGCCTCTGCTTCGCCTTTCGAAACTAGCGGAGCTCTTTCGCCGTTCGTATCCACTTCTTCAGGGAGATATACTACTTCATGTAGGGGAGTACCATCAACCATAATCAAACTATGAGTTGAGACGATACACTGGGAGAGATAACTATCTTCATCTGAGATGTCGCTCCGGAGAAGATTGATCAGCCTCCGTTGGACGTCAAAATGGAGCCGGTGATCCGGTTCATCCATCGTCCGGATAACAGATTCTTTTCCTTCATTGGCCTCTGCGCTCCATTCAAGCATTGAGAGGGCCGAGCGGGCATTAGTTCCGCCACCCAGTTCTTGAAGCGGGATCTGTTCACCATCCCGACGAAGCACGATATTGGAGAGATCTGCCCCGTTGACAAAACTCCAATCAGGATCTACTGTGATCTGGTCCAGACCGGGGAGGTATCGCTCCATCCTGTCGGAAAGGCTTTCGAGTCGTTCGTTAAGCGCATCCGTCGCCTGTTCTTCAATTTCGACAAGCTCATCAACTCCACTCTTCTCACCATCCTCATCCTCGGCATAGAGGAACGATTTGGTTTCTTGACGGAGTAGTTTTGAGAGTAACTTGATTGGACTGTCTACATCCTCGGTATCGATTTGCTCACTGGCTGGAGCTAAACGACCGAATTCTCTGGTTCCGCAAGAGACCCAATCAAGACAGGTGTCTTCGGGATTTTCGAGGATCTCAGCCTTCAATTCCTCAAACTGTTCTTCCCGCTCAGCGGCGTTACTCCCCGGGTCAATATCGTAAGCATCCAGGATTTCTCGTTCTTCATCCGCTAAATAGTCCCATTCGTGGAGCCGTTCATCTTCGGGAACCCGCTCTCTCAGAGAGTGGTCTGGGGACTCCAAATAGACATCTTCTTCTGAATCTCCAGTTACTTCCCATTCGATCTTCAGCCCTGCAGCATCGCCCTCCTCAAGATTGGCACGATCTGCCAGGTCGTCCGGCGGGTTTTCAATGATCGCCTCGATTGAGGCGTCGGGTGCTCTTCCAGTGTCTCGTGTCACATCACGCCGGATCTGCTTAATGTCCAGACTCGAATGATCGCATACAGTCTGTAATGCCTCCAAGAGAGTGGTTTTTCCGGCGTCGTTAGGGCCTACCAAGAGTGTGAACGGGGTCAGCTGGAGTGTTAAGTCCTCAAATTTCCCGATGTTCTCAACCGAGAGTCGTGAGACATGAGTTCGTCCGTCACTCATGGCTCCGCCCTCTCGACTCGAGTATCTTGGACACGCACTAAATTGCTGCGCATCATTTTATCTGATCGTAGCGATATTCATCTTCGATATTCCGATGGAAGTATTTCCCGTGCGAATTAGCGTTCATGAGTTCTTGGTGGATTCGTTTGGGGACATCGAAATACTGGTAGACTCTTTCACCGTGGAACTCGATCTCTAGAACTTGGCTCGACTCGTCGTACCCTACGCTGCTGAGATTACTTGAGGAGACGGGGACCCGCTTCATACTGCATAATGTGGCAGAATAGTCATTTATTTCTATCCATTAAATGACGATTCGTCTAGCCTCAGTTGCTGTGTTGGGTGAGGCAGTAAGGAAGCCCTTTGACTTCGACGGCTTCGACATCTGGGGCTTTGATGACGGCTTGGCCTTTGCCGTATTTTTCGAGGTCTTGTTCGTAGCCGCGGGGGATGGAGGGGACTTTAGTGATGACTTCCTCGCGGAGGCCGAGGAAAATGTTGGTGTTGGTTTGTTTGAGGATGTCGCCGTCGATGTCTTCGGGGTTTTGGGTGATCATGAAGAGGCCGAGTTTGTCTTTACGGCCTTGTTTGACGGCGTCACGAGCGCGGTTGACGATGTATTGTTCTCGGAGAGTGTTGGGGTCAGAGACGTAGTTGTGGGCTTCGTCAACGGCGACGAGGAGTGGAGTGTCTTTGACGTTGGGATCGACATTGTAGTCGTCGATTTTGTTGTCGATGATGTAGGAGAGGATAGAGAGGACGGTGAGTTCTTCTTTTGCGCCGTGGAGGTGGCTGGTTGGGATGACGGTGACTTGGCCTTCGCGGAACACGGCGTTTGACACGTCGGGAAGGGGGTTGGTGCCGTGGTCGAAGACGTCGCGGTAGGCAGCGTCGGTGACGCGGCGCATGATTGCGCTCCACGTACCATCCTCGATGTTGTACCGCTGGCGGAGGGGGCTCTCCGAGTCCTCGTTGGTGCGGAGGTACTGGAGGAAGTCGTCGTACGTCGGCGCATCAGTATCGTCAAAGTAGGCTTGGGTACAGTTTTCGAGAGCTCCGCGCGTGACTTCCGTCGGTGTGTACGGCATGAGGAGTTGCGGACGGTGTTCAACGAGAGAGAACGGAATCGTCAGGTTCCGGCTTTCACCGGTTGTCGGTGCGTTGGTGTTCCCGATGTCCGGGATGAATGTCTCGAAGTTATTGATGCCGCCAACCTCGATGCCTTGCCGTTCGAGCCGCTGAACGAGTTCGTCCTCGTTACGAAGTTCGGGGTTACCGTTCCGCATTTCGGAGTACTCGTTTTCTGGATCGAGGATGACGAGGTTGAGGCGGCTGTGTTCGGTGTCGCCAGTCTGGTGGTTCTCCATCGGGTACCGCTTGTTTGTGGCGAACTGTCGGAGTAGGTTCTTCGTGAAGTGTGTTTTCCCTTTCCCGGTGGATCCGGCGACGAGTGTGTGCCGGAAGATTGCGGGTTCGCCGGACTCAATTTCGTCGGTCACAGGGTCGATACCGGGGTTGTTGATGAAGTAGGGGAGCGGGTCGCCGTCAACGGTCATGCGGTCACCGCCAACGGACAGGTAGCCGGCAAACACACCGTCTTGTGGGATGTTTAGGCCGGTGCGAAGGTACTCCTCGTCAAGGGAGAACGAGACAGGCGTGTTGGGTTTCGGGATTTTGTTGACGATGCTGCGTTCGAGTCCGTCATCGGTTGAGGAGATGATTGCGATGGGTTCGAGTTCAGCGACGAGGACGAACTCTGTCTCGTCAAGGGCGTGGACTGACGCGATTCGGTTGTGCGTGTCCGATTTGTCGTCGAGTTCCGTGTAGGGTTCGTATCGGAGCCCATCGACGACGGCGAACAGTTCGTCAACTTGCTCGGTTGAGTCTGACTCAGGGTATGGGATTTGGACGTAGTCGCCGACACGGACGTCATCACGGCAGTCAGTTTTTACGAACGCGTTGACTTTGTAGTCGCTGCGCGTGACGTGGATTTCTTCGCTGGCGACGACGTGGCCGAGTTCGTCCTCGTCGGCGTCAGTAAGCGAGTTCGGAACCGTTGTTTCTGGGACGGTGGTCTGTTCGTCGGTATCCATGCCTGTTGTGTCCGTCTCGTTGTCGGTGGGTTCGTCGGTGCCGGTGTCTGTACTCGTTGATTCGTCGTTACTGACGGGATCGCGGTCGAGGATGTCGTCGGTGTTGTCGCTCATTATTGGAGTTGGGTGTCGGGTGCTTGTTCGATGTCGTTCCAGCGGCCGTCCCAGTTGTAGTCGTGGGCGTAGTCGGCGGTAGTGAGGAAGTCCCGGATCGTGTCACGGTTGTCGCGGCTGATCCGGGCGATCCGGTCGGCGCGCCCGACGGCCTGTGGGACATCCTGGGTCTGCGCAATCTCCTTCAGGACTTTGTACTGGATCTGGTTGCGGGTCTGTTCGTCGTCGATCATGAGCCGCGGTGTTTCCACGCGGAGTACGACACCGGTTTTCGGGAGTCGGACGTAGAAGAACGCTCGCCGGTAGTCGGCGGGGTCTCCATGTGATAGGCTGTCGCTGTACGGTTCTAAGAGTTCAAACGATTGCCCGTCAACAGGGGCTTGCTTGTGGACGAACCACGACGTGTACGTGAGGTGTTCGAGGCTGTCGTCACGTAACACTTCGGCGACGAACTGATGATCGCGTGTCCACGGGACATCGAGCTGCCCACCGTGGTCGTTCGTCATGTGATTCGCGGCGAGTTTCGCGTCCAAGGCATCGAGAAGTTGACTGATCGTGGAGGTCTTCACGACGCCGATGACCGGATACCCGTGTTCGTACTGAGTGTCGATGACGTCGATATAGTTCCGAATGATCTCGTCGGGCCTGTCCCAGGCGCCGGCGGGCGTAGTGCGGCCGACTTGGTCAAGAAGGACCCAGTAGAGGATGCCAAGCGGGTAGACTGCGCCGTCGATGAACAGTAAGCCATCAAGATCGTCAACGTGAGCCGCGGCATGAGTACTCTCCGCAAGGCCTTGCGCGGCGCTGGCAACTGACTTTGAGAGAGTCGCAGAGCGATCTGTCGGCGGGAACTGCACGACTTCGCCGGTGACGCGATCGGCTTCGAACTGTTCAGCATGGAGCGTGCTTTCGCTGTCTGCGAGGTACACGACCGTTTCTACAGTGCCGGTCTCCTCGATTCTCTTATCGGTGTCAGCGCTGGCGACGCCGAGCTTGGCGTACGCGGTGTCGACGATGAGTCCGTTGTTGAACTCCAACGGGCGAGTGGTGCTGGCATCGAGTCCATAGGTCGGTGCCCCCCATGGGTCGCCGGTCCACGTGCCGAGTTCGTCGATCCGCGTCTTCTGGTAGGTCGGCTTACCGAGTGTGGTGACGCATCCACCGTCCCGTGAGAGGTGTTCGAAGAGCCGGCGGGCGTAGTTGGCTTGCGGGGTGACATCGCGCGGAATGTTCGTGTCGATATGGTCAAAGATATCTTCGACGATGCTGAGTGCGTTCGTGTCCATCAATCAGCCCCCGCGGTGCGCATCGTGATCTGACTCGTGTTGTCCGACTCGTCGATGGTCACGTGGCATTCGTGATCGGCCCCGTGGATGAGGGCTTCATCATGGGAGACAACGATGATTTGCGGGACATCCCACTCCTTGATGGTCGTCAGCATCTGTTCGAGTTGCCCGACGTGCCCTTCGTCCAGGAACGTCGTCGGCTCGTCAAGAATGAACGGTGGGAGTTGCCCGCGGTTCCCGCCGTGCAGTTCGGCGATGAGTTTGTAGATCCCGGCGCGCAGCGCGAGGTTCACGATAGCGCGCTCGCCACCGCTCGCGTTGCTCGGGTCTTCGGTCGTTCCGTCGTCACGGAGCAGCCGGATGTCGTATTCGTAGCTGTCTCGCCGGTCGTCGTACGTCTCTTCGATGATGACCTGCTGGTAGCTGCTGTTCTTGTAGATCTCTTTGAAGATGTCGTTCGTGTACTCGTTGATGTAGGCGAGGTACTGCTCGCGGAGATCGGATTTCGTGCTTTCATAGACCGAGATAACCGCGTCAAGCTCGTCGTAGACTTTCTTTGCCCACTGCTCTTTGTCCTCGTACAGTTCGATCTGCGCCTTCGTCTCACGCAACGATTCAAGCTCCGTTTCGAGCCGTGTGCGCTCGTCACGTGTCTCCTGTAGGTCCTGTTGGTACTCGTCGCGCGTCTCCTGACGCTGCTCAATCCGAGTGTTGACGCGCTCTAAGTCCTCACGCAGGTCTTCGACATCTTCGTCGCCGAGTTGCTCTTCGATGTCTTCCTTTTCATCTTGGAGGCGAGCGATCTGACCGTTCAGGTCGTCAATCCGATCACGAGCGTGCTGGATGGCTTGTTGTTCCTGCTCAATCGTCGTCCGTAACTCCCTGATCGTATCGTACATCCCAACCGCGTCTTCAACGGTTTCCTGAACAGCTTCGACCTCTCCGACGCGCTCCTCAGCAGCTTCAAGTGCAGCCTCACAGTCGCCAACGACAGTCTCCTGTTCTTCAATAGCATCTTCCAGCCCCTCGATTTCCCCTTCAACGTCTGCGAGATCGTTGTTGATGTCCTCGATATCTCTCTCGATATCGCTAATCTCGTCCTCGAGATCGGTCACCGTTTCTTGCTGGTCGGCCACCTGCTCGAACGCGTCTAAGACATCCTCCCCAGTCTCGATGGCGTCGTTGACCTCAGAGAGTTCCGCATTGAGCCTTGCTTCCTGCTCTTCGAGGTCATCGATGTTTGCCTCTAAGTCTGCGATAGTGGACTCGTGGTCCTGGATAGTGTCTTCCAACTCCTCAATACAGGACTGCAGCTCGTCCGCCTCGTCACGAAGCGATTCCACCTCGTCTCGTGCCGTTGCCAGCGTCTCGTCACGGTAGGTGATCGTGTCCAGCAAGTCCTCACGGAACGCCTGCAACTCATCTTTCCGTGACTGTAGGTCTGCCTCAGTCTCCTGGGCGTCTTCCACAGCCTCCTGTGCAGCGGCAATCGCAGCTTCCAGCTCCTCAACCTCACTCTCGATGTGCGCGTCCTCAACAGTCTTCCCACACTTCGGGCACTTATCCTGCTCACCGAGTTCCTTGATCTCCGCGAGGTCCTCTTTGTAGCGCTGCTTATCGTTTCGATGTCCAGCGATGGCGTTCCCGATGTCGTTCAGGTCTGCATTGGTGTCCTCGATGAGCTCCGGGACCACCGTGTCACGAAGCTCGTCTAAGTTCTCAACTGTGACCTCCACATCGAACTCGGAGACTTGGTCCGCGAGCGCCTCGACACGCTCTTCGAACTCCGTTTCGGCAGCCGTAAGATCATCTTCAGCAGTCGCCAGTTCGGACTGCACCGTTTCGAGGTCGGACTCTGTCTCCTCGAAGTCATCAGTTGCCGTCTCCAGTTCCGCACGCGCTGTTTCGAGGTCCTCCTCGGCATGGTCGCGCTTCGTCGTGACTTCCCGCTTGGTCGCGGTTACGTCTTCACGCTCGTCGCGGAGCTCTGCAAGCCGCGCCTTGACCGCTTCCTCGTGGTCATCTGTGACCTCGTCCCCATCAGCAACCGCGGGGAGGAACGCAGCCACGCTCTCGTTCCGCTCAGTCGTGAGCGATTCGCGTTCTGCTTCCGCGTCGGTGAGACGGTCAGTAGCGTCGTCGAAATCCGACTGCAGGTCGTCACGCTCCACTATGAGGTCCTCATGCTCGGTCTTGGCCTCAGAGAGGCCGTCTTCGAGACGGTCCAGTTCTTCCTGGGCGTTCTGAAGGTCGTTCTCGCAATCGTTGCGTTCCGTCGTCGCCTTTAAGAAGGATTCCTGTACGACCTCGTTCGCGTCCGCCGCGTTCTCTGCAGAATTCAGGTCGTACTCGACCGCTGTATCGAGGGCTTCGGTGTCACTTTCGAGCGTGTCGATTTCGTCCTGTGCCTCCTCAATGGTGGTCTCACTCTTGTCGATGGTGGACTGTTGATCAGCCCGCTTCGATTTTGTCTCCTCGATCTGTTCTTGCTTCTCGTCCTTGCGTTCCTGCAGGTCCTCGTAGTCTTCGATGCCGCTCTTGATGCTGGTTCGGTGATTTTTCAACTCGTCAATGAACTCCTCGATTTCCTCGATATCTGCTTCGAGGTTGGCGATGTTGTCGGTGAGCGAGTGGATTTCGTCTTCGTACTCAGCTTCCGTTTTCCCGATATTATCGAGGTCCTTTTGGTAGTTCTCCCGACTCGTTTTGTTCTGGTCCTGGACGCGACCGGCACCGCGGCGTGCCGCCTTCATCCGTTCGATGTGCTCGTCAAGTTCGTCTAATCCGAGGAGGCTGTCGATCATCTCCGCGCGGTCACCCGCTTCGATGAGACGGTCGATTTCGCCTTGCTTGACGTAGACAGAACTGGAGAAGTCGTCTTCATCCATCCCGAGTAACCCAATCACCTCTTCCCGGACGTCTTCGATGCCGGTTACTGGATCCGAGAACGACTCGGAGTCCAACGTCGCACTGTTCTGGGTGCTCGTCGTGTACAACACCCAGGTCACAGTGAACTCTGTCCCGTCAATCTCGAAGACCAGTTCTACGACGCCCTTGTCTTCACCGCGCCGGACTAAATCATCGAGATTGAAGTCGTTCGTTCCGACGTTCCGAATCTTCGAGAGGAATAGCCCGCCGAAAATCCCCATCAGGAGGGATGTCTTCCCGGCACCGTTGTCGCCTCGAATGAGGATGGTTCCATCGGGGAATTCGACTGTTTGATCCTCGTAACTCCGGATGTTCTGCAGCGTGAGTGCTTCAATCTTCATTCTTCGCTCACCTTCGTGTCCGTGTCATCCAGACCGGGCTCAGCGTCACGCTCATCGAAGGCGTCCGCTTGGGCCTCCTTGATTAGTGCTTCCATGGTGTCGTCGATGGCTGTCTGTGCGAGGTCGTCGTCTGTCCGAACTCGTGCTTCGACATCAGTGGCGATGTCACTCAGATTCTGGTCTGTAAGCTTCTCCTCGATGAGTTTATCCGCGCTCTGGATGTCTCCTTGCGGCCCACCATCCAGATCCAGTTGTCTGCGGCCACGACTGTCATCCACCTTGCAGACCGCCGCACCCTTGTCTATCGCTATGTCGTACACGTCGCTTGATGTGACGGGTGTTCGTTCACCAGTGAGCGTCACAATGGCGACTTTGGCATCAAGCTGGTGCCGGTCAAGTTCATCGCGGGCGTACCCGTGGCTATCATCGTCGTCGAATTCGACACGGATCGACTCGAACTCCCGGGTATCGAGTTCGATTTCTCGGCGGTCGAAGTCTCCATCTTCGATTTCGAGGAGGTTGACGGTTCGTGGTTCGATTTCGTCTGTCGCGCAGCGCTCGGTTGACCCGGCATACCACGCTGGAACACCATTGACGATGCGGCTCTCCGTCTTGTGGTAGTCCCCGAGCGCGAGCGCGTCAAGGTCGATATCCACTCGCTCAAGAACTTCGGTCAGGTCGTGGTCTGCGTAGAACTCTGGTACAAGTGGCTCAAAGAGTTGGTGCATACCCAGCAGTCGGAACGCGTCAGGATTCGGTGGGTCTTCGAGTGTGAAGTCTGCTGCGTGCCAAGCAGGTTTGGTGACAGCGTCGATTCCGTAGAGGGCAACGTCATCGTTGACCATCGTTGGGGTTTGGTTAAGTCGCTTTGCGGTTCCTGTTTCGCGGATGAGATCGAGCCACTGTTGATCCATTTTCCGGTCGTGGTTTCCGACGATTCCATAGAACGGGATATCCTCATCGGCGAGTTTCCTGAGGATCTCGATACAGTCTGTGACGATGGGAAGTGACGGTGTTCGGCGATGAAACAGGTCGCCGGTGTGAATAACCGCATCGACGTTCTCATCGAGTGCTCGGTCGATGGCGGCATCGAACGCGCGCGTGAAATCATCTCTACGAGTATCGCTTCCGTATTGTCGATTGCCGAGATGTGTGTCACTTAGATGGAGGATCTTAGTCATTGGTACCGAATTACTGTAACCTGACAGCGGAGGGTACAATAACGTATGGCAACCAAGGTGAAGCTAAAGAGGTTCTAAGTGTCGATCAGAAATAACGACGGCAGTGTCGCTTCTATTTTCAATCTGAGATACAGGAACTGTTTCAGTACGTCTTTGTCCGGGGGTTGAAACAAGACAAACTATGTACGTTACCACATATTTTGAAGAGGGAGATCACCACCATAATCGGAAGCCGCATCTGGTGTTCGTACTCGCAAATGCAGAGTCGCATGGACTGGGTCGTATTGAACCTGAACCGTACACATGCGATTGTGGCGCGGAACTGACCCCAGAGACGCTTGATGCTGGTGACGAGGGGAAGGCTTCATGGCCGAACTGTAAATCGTGGCGCAACGGTGGACAGAAGCGCTGTCCGGAGTGCGGTGAGTATCCGTCTATCGACCGGGAGCAACACATCCGAGCGCGTGGCTATCGTCCCACTCCGAAAAGTAAAATCAAGCAAGTAACGGCCAAACAGCGAGACGATGCAGTTGAGAAGACTGACGGCCAATGCTTGGTCTGCGGTGAGGAGGCCTCATATGTTGTCCGAATGGTCCCACCTCGATATGGAGGCTCCAGAGAACTGGAGAATCTCGCACCGCTATGCAACCACCACTACGAGGACTACGGACACATGTTCGCCGACATCCTCGTCCCGCCAGAATGGAACAAAATCTACGGTGCTGAATGGCGACCACTCGCCACGGAACTCAGAGATCAGTTCGACGAGATGGGCGTGGATAGGATAGTAGAAACGCTGAATCAAGTACTGGCCGCGGACGAAGAGCAAGAATGGGACGACCCGTTCCTATACCAAAATCATCACTGACCCAGTACTACGGAACTTCATCTACGAGATCGCGTAGACCATCTGGGCTGGACCAAGCGAAGCATCGATTGTGGAGCTCAAAGAGGCGGAATTCGTTGAGATGCACCCAACTGTATGAAACTGGAGCGTCTTCGCCGTCGTCTCTATCTTCAAGTCGCTCTATGATGTCTGATGTCGCAAGATCGATATCGTTCTTTTTCGCCGCTGTGACGAGCGAGTCCAGCTCTTCTTCGGTGGTAGCTTCGTCGAGATCATTGTTGAAGTAGATAGTCGCGGCAGCGGCGATGACGTCTGCTTCTGTGTCGAGGTTCTGTTCGGTCATCCACGCGTAGTCCCGCGGTAGCACGTAGGATTTGTCGAAGTATGGTGTCGTGCTGATCTTTCCGAGTTCGGTGATTTCGCCGCCGGCGTCCTGTTCATACACTGCGACAATAGTGTCGGCGTGCGCAGCGAGGAGTGTGAATCGAATGCGGAAGACGGGGAGACGGTCGATATCGAATTCTGGGAGATCGCCCATCAGGAACGGGTATGTACCGAGTCGCTTGTCCAGTTCGTTCTGGACGATACGGAGCCGTCGAATGTATGGGTCACGGTAGCTGCCGAGGATGAAATACGAGTCTTCGGGAGTGTGAAGGTGTGGAAGTTCTCGATTGGCGAACCCCAGTATGTCCGATGTTTCGTGAGGTTCTAATTCGAGACCCTGGAGCGCATCGTTCACGCTCTTCATTATCTCCGCTGCATTCGGAGGCGGGCCGGGGTCAGCCATACTGTGTGCTCCTTGGGGAATGAATAAATAGGTTGCTAATCAATGTGTCTAATCCGCTAATTAACCACACCAGTTGACCCAAAGTATTATTCGCGTCGCCGAGGTACTCTCAAGTGAGATTATGAGTGATGCGCCTGCCGCGGAGGGTGGCGGCCCATTTGAAGAACAGCGGCAGATCTACGACCTTCTATCCCAAGAGACGCGACACTTGATTCTGCAGTTCATCCTTGGCCACCCAGAGCATCTCCCCTCACTCGATGAGTTGGCGTACATGATGCCGAAGAACAAGGCCGCAATCCGGGATCAGCTGGAGGTTCTCAGTGACAACGATATTATCGACTGTTATCGGTACCCGCCGAATGAAGACGCGCGCGATCTCCCCAGTCAGTTCTACGGCCTGACTGAACACGGTGTGGAGATTCTCTACGAGTACAATTATCTCCGTGGGCTCCCCGTCGCGCGTGCCCTCTACGAGAACACGCGCCTGTCGGAGAAAGCCCAGCGGCACCGTGATGCGCCGCGTCCAGAACTTCCAGACACAGTCAGAGACACGCTCACGATTGACGAGGATGACGACACAGATTTCGACCGCTTGGTGCGATATATCAGGGAACGAAAGGGGAATACACACAGTGTCGACGATCAGGTAAGCGTTGCAAAGGCGTTCTACAAGGCGGGAATTGGTTCCGAGGACGAGGGTATCAAACGAGCGGAGATGATTGACTCGCTTGATGTCAATATCGAGTACCAACCGAGGACGGTACTCAATCATCTCGTGGATATCGGAATCCTTGCGCAGACAGCGCCGCCCGGGCCGGACGTCTTTGCGATTAGCGAGCGGCTTGACGACATCGTGAACGGTCATGTGACTGAGGAAGCTGAAGCGAATCTGAAGGCCCTCATCGCGCATATCGACGATGAACTGCAGGTCACGGCGCTTTCTGAGGATGCTGTGGAGCGGGACGGGCCGCAATCCCGTGCCTCGGCACCGTCTGTCGCCGTCGCTGACGGTGCTGGGCGGACAATCCGAAGTATCCTCGCTGCGGAGTTCGGTATCGAACCAGAGCAAGTCATTGACTTTCTACGGTCCGGAGACCCAGTGGACCGACTCAATACGGCTGTCGAAGCGATTGAGTCCTCTGAAGAGGTCACGAAATCGGAAAACTACGGGCAGATCGTGTTTGTCCGACCAGCGTATCGCTACCAACTGACCGAGCAGGCGATAGAGCTCGTGTAGTCTCCCGCGAGAGTCGGACAGGGAATCGACGAGATTAGTCCCCGAACAGCCGAGAAAAGAATCCGCCTGAGTTGTCCGTATCCGACGTGTCTTCCATGGTGGCTGACTGTTCGGTGTCCGTGCCGGTTTCGGCCGCCCCGTTTAGGAGTTCGGTGACAGAATACCCGATCCACTCAGCGAATCCCTCAGGTGCGCCGATGTAGACGCTTGTGGACGATTTCTCGGACATGAACCGTTTGGGGAGACGCTTCTCGTAGTCGTACACCTCATACTCTTCGCGGTCGAAGTCGGCTGTGATGGCATTCGGCTCTGACTTGAACGTGACACGGCCGCCTTGGATATCTCGCTGCCACTTCAACCGCCCGGTGTCGTACGTCTTCTCGGCTGGCTCGTCGGCGGGGAAGTACTCAGGTTGCTCTCGACCGGCTTCGTTGTAGAATTCGCGGACAATGCGGCGGACGTCTTCGATCGTGCCATTCCCGTCGGTCCACGGTTGTTCGGTGAGCATTCGGCGGGCCACGTAACTGAAGATCGGGTTCTATCGTTCCCGGATGAAGTTCGACCTAGAGACGGTCTGGCGACGCCCCGCCGTGGCGGCCGTCGCCTCTGGCCGTGGTCGTTCGAAGAGTTCATCAATATGCTGTGTCGGGCAGCGTGGACGGCCCTTGCGACGCGTCGGGCCGTCCCCGCGAACCGACCGCCAGACGACCGGTTCCACCGGTTACTCCCGACCGGGCTAGCCAGCGATGTGAGTGGCGACGCTGTCGCGTCGGCGGCTGATCGCCGCCGACAGCGACAGCTCTCCGTCGATTCGTCTATGATTCTCTCGTCGAGACCGTCAGTGCAACTGCTCCGACACAGAACTCAGGCTTCAGAAACCGCTAGCCGAGGATGCTTTGTGAGGTGCTGAGATTATACCAGCGAAGCCGAGCAGAAAGAGGGCTCCGTCTCGCCGTATGTTCCGTTCTTGCCGCTCAATCATACAGCACCGTTGAAGCGATACTTGAATAGGCTTTGTCACTCGTTTTGCTAAAAGTTCGCAAACGCATTTTAACGGCTGATTCTTTTGAATGGTGGTGAAAATAACACCTAATAAATAGTTCTGTGGCTCTCTCTGTCCACCTGACAGTCTGAGAGAAAGAGTTGTGCCGGCTACTTGTCCTTGGCGGCTTCCCAGCCCTTGTGGAAGTACACCAGCGCCACGTCGGAGTCGAAACACTGTCCGGACGGAACGTGCTGCAAGACTTCGTGTTCTGGAATTGGCTCAACGACGCCCTCGTCAAGCAGACTGGTAACCACCTCACGCCCTCGTGGCTCGTCGATCTCGACGGTATCGGGACGCTGCCGGTCACAGTCTTGGGCGATCTGTTCACGCTCGAAGCGCTCGTAGTCTGGAACTGTTTCAGTCGGGTCCATAGAGGAAATCCTTCACCTGACCGGGAGACACAAAATTAGCGCTAACCAACAACTGCGAAGTATGGCGGTCGGTGTTGGTTAAGACACACCACCGTTTCCGCAAAACCACGGGGAGCCGAGTCAGTTCGGGAGCTTCGGCGCGATCACGAATTGCATCGCTCCATCGGCGTCGGGGAACTCCGATTTCAGCACAAGCGGGACTGAGTCTCCGATATGGAGAACCCGATTCGTGCCGTCTGGCAGGCCAGCATTCGCCGATTTGACCAGCGACGAGTCAAGTTTCACTTCGACATCCGCAGGCTCGAAGGCGATGAGATCCGTGTCGTCCCACCGGTAGGTCATGCTGTCAGTGTCACCGTCTGCGGCGAACTGCATTTCTCCGGTATCGGAGTCAACAGAGAGGTCAAACCGGTCGGCAAGCATATCCGCTGCCTCAAGACCGAGCGAGATGTCATTTGGACTCAGATGGACGGTTGCCGGGATGTCGATATCCGGCATCTCGACAGGGTAGCGGAGCG
>NZ_JAAOHT010000035.1:0-39454 GCF_011440255.1 Haloarcula sp. JP-Z28
TACTCATCCGGACAAAAGGCTACTCTCAGCGCTGGATGGCCGAAACATCGTATTCGACAACGAAGCGCTCGCTCGGCGACGCCGTGCGAGCGCTCGGCTGGTATCGACAGTTCCGTGAGATTGTCCTGATGTTCGCCATCTCGAACATAGAACCGCTCTGTGAACCACTCTAACCGTGACTCAGCATCTATTCAACACGGCAGAAATATCAGAGAACGAAACTGGGACGGCCGGAAACGAGACTGCGGTTCCGGGCAACGAAACTGACCTGCCCGGCGATGAGACTGGAACGGCTGGGAACGAGACAGGCAACGAGACGACCGAGAACGACACCGGAACGTAAGCCGCTGCCGCCGTGCCGGGCCTCGTTCTGCTCGGCCGGGTGAGATTGTTGCTACTCTCGGGCGGCCTCTACGGCGTCGACGAACGCCGCGGCCTGTTCGCGGACGCCGTCCATGTCGTCGTTTTCGATGGCCTCGTAATTGACCAGCGCCGAGCCTGCGCCAACGGCGACCGCGCCGGCATCGAAGAACTCGTCGACGTTATCGGTCGAGACACCACCGGTCGGCATAATCGGCACGTCACCGAGTGGGCCCTGCAGCGCGCCGATGTGGGCCGGGCCGACCGTTTTCGCTGGGAACA
The DNA here is from genome assembly GCF_011440255.1 of Haloarcula sp. JP-Z28. Classification (NCBI taxonomy): domain Archaea; kingdom Methanobacteriati; phylum Methanobacteriota; class Halobacteria; order Halobacteriales; family Haloarculaceae; genus Haloarcula; species Haloarcula sp. JP-Z28. The sequence goes on from NZ_JAAOHT010000035.1 coordinate 643, forward strand.
TCTTCAGGATATCCGCGCCCGCTTCCATCGCGTCGGCGGCCTCCGTCGGCGTCATGACGCCCGGGATAGCGAGGACGCCCTCGCGGTTGCACACGTCGATGACGTCCTCGTTGAGGTTTGGCGAGAGGACGAACTCCGCGCCGGCTTCGATGACGTTGCGGGCGGCGGCGGCGTCCATGACCGTGCCGGCCCCGATGATGGCGTCGGTGTCGTCGAGTGCCTTGTCGACGGCGGCGATCATGTCCGAGCAGCGCTTCGCATCCGCCGTCAGTTCCAGTGCTGTGACGCCGCCTTCGTGGACGGCTGTCGCCACGTCGACCATCTTTTCCTCGGGAATCCCGCGCAGGACTGCCGTGACACCACTGTCGACCAGTTCCTGTTGTACCGCCTGTTTGCTCGTCATGGGCGCAACTGTGACGGGGTGGCTGAAAAGCGTGTCTGAACCGCCGAGCCCCTCGCTACGCGTCGGGGTCGTATGGGCGCGCGATATCGGTCGGCGGTGCGCCGACGCCAAGCACAGTAACTGATTCGTCGGCATCGGCGGGGTTGTGCGCGCGGTGCGGGCTGTCCGGTTCGGCGACGAACACCTCGTCGGCCGAGACGACGTACTCCCCGTCGGGCGTTTCGACGTGGAGCGTGCCTTCGAGCACGTAGAACAGTTCCTCGCGCGTCTCGTGGTAGTGGTAGGTCCGCGAGAGGTCTTCGCCGGGTGCCATCTCGTAGGTAGCCGCGTGGAGTGCGTGGAGTTCGGCGGCGTCGGAGATGCCGCGCCGGTCACAGGGGTAGTCCGCAGTTTCCGACAGCGACTCGGGGTCGATCTGGTGATAGCCCATATCGTCGGTGGGGGCGTCGGCGTGCAAAAGCGTGACCACGCTGGGGCATCAGGTGAACAGCCAGACTAGGAGCGAAAGCGTTCCGATGGAGACCACTGTTGATGTGAAGACATTCAGCGAAGCGAACGCCGCGTCGCCGCCGAGTTCCGTCGTATAGACGTACGTCGACACTGCCGTTGGGGTGCCGAGCATCACGACCGCTGCGCCCAGCGCCGTCGTGTCCATCGACAGCGAGGAGTACACCAGCCACGCCAGCGCCGGCATCCACAGCACCTTCAGCCCGACGACGCTGACGGTCTTCTGCAGGTCCGACACCGGGAGGTCCGTGTCGAGCGTCGCACCGATGCACAGCAGGGCGACTGGCAGCGCCAGTTCGGCCGGCGGGCCGAGCGCACTGATGAGTGCCTCCGGAACGGATAGCGACAGGACCGAGGCTGTGATGCCCGCCGCCAGCGCGATGAGTACCGGGTTCGTCACGAGTTTCCTGCACTCGCTCAGCAGCGAGGCGTCGCTCCCGTTGATGCGGACCAGCAGGAATACCGTCACCGGGACGTGGGTCACCGCACCGATCCCGAGGATGACGCTGGCGACGGCCGTCGCTTCGCTGCCCATCGTTGCCGCCACGAGTGGCAGACCGAGAAACCCCATGTTGCTGTGATACGACTGGACGACGGAGACGCTGCGGCGGTCGGCGGACTCCAGCCGACGGTGGACGAGCCAGCCCAGTGTTATCGTCAGCGCGATGATAACCCAGAACCCCCCCAGCAACGCCGGCGAAATGATTTCCTGTAATGGGCGGTCATACGTGGACCGGAATATGAGTGCCGGCAGCGCGACGGTAAAGACGAGTGTGGTGAGGATATCCGTCCGTCGCTCGGTCAACAGCCCGAAATGGCCGGCGGCGACGCCGCCCGAAAGAAACGCGATCATGAATCCGAGCTGTCCGAGAACGGCCATGTTGTTCCCCAACCGGTTCGTCTTTTTGACCCTTTCGTCACGGGCAGAAACAGTATCAGCGGAGAAGCTGGAGAGAGTTCACAGAGAATTGGAACTGATTCTGAAGGATTTTTGAAAAATCTTCTCAATACCCCTCTCCCTGGTGAACTGTGGAGGCGGAGACAGCCTCCAGAGCACCATGACTGGAAGCGAACAATCGACACGGCGACAGGTTCTCCGGACAACAGCAGCCCTCGGCGTCGCAGGTGTTGGGCTGTCTGTGACTGGAGCAACTGCAGCGAACCCAGGAAAGGGAGATGAGCGCGGTGCGGGGAAAGAGTTTGGTCGTGTCTATGCGAACGACGTACTCTGGCGGACAAACGTTGTGAACGTCCTTGACGAGCGTCCCAACCCGGAAGACAAAATCTACTTCCTGCATGATGGAAGCAGACCGATCGTGGCTAACGAGAAGGTGAGCGCCGACCAACGCTCACCGTTCGTCTCCGAGTCAGCACCCGGTGACCGGGACTGGAACGGTGGGCAATGGACGCACTTCTCGGCAGAGGTGACTGACATTGCGGCGTTCAATGACGACGCACCGCTGGCAACCGATAGCGATATCCTAGACAAAGACTACATCAGCGTCACTCTCGGCCGCCCTGGTTTCGGCCCACCCGACTTCTTTGTCTGCCCACTGAACGGTCGCGCATAGCGACATCCCTACAACCACTTTTCTGATTGCTGTCGGCTCACGGCTCCAGGGGAGTCGGGCGCATGACAACAAGCCTTTACCCGCACCGTCGCGTATCTCGCGCCAACAATGGTACTCGACGATCTTGGGAGTTCACTCCGGGGGACGCTTGACGACCTCCGGGGGAAATCCCGGCTCTCTGAAGAAGACATCGAGGACATCGTCAAGGAGATTCAGCGGTCGCTGTTGCAGGCCGACGTGGATGTCGGGCTCGTACAGGACCTCTCCAACAGTATCGAAACACGCGCGCTGGATGAGGAACCGCCGGCGGGGACGACCCCGCGGGACTGGGTCCTGCGAATCGTCTACGAAGAACTGGTCGACCTCGTCGGCGAGTCGACCGAACTCCCGCTGGAAGAGCAGACGATTATGCTCGCCGGCCTGTACGGGTCGGGGAAGACGACGACGGCCGCGAAGATGGCGTGGTGGTTCTCGACGAAAGGGCTCCGGCCGGCCATTATCCAGACTGACACGGACCGGCCCGGCGCATACGACCAGTCCAAGGAGATGGCCGAGCGCGCTGAGGTGGACTTCTACGGCGACCCCGACGAGGACGACCCGGTGAAGATCGCCCGTGACGGGCTGGAAGCGACGGAGAACGCGGACGTTCGCATCGTGGACACGGCGGGCCGTGACGGCCTGAACGAGGAACTCATCGAACAGATCGAGCGCATCGAGCAGGAGGTCCAGCCCGACCGGGACCTGCTCGTACTGGACGCGGCGATGGGCCAGAGCGCCAAGAGCCAGGCCGCCGACTTCGAGGCGGCCATCGGCATCGACGGCGTCATCATCACGAAGCTCGACGGGACGGCGAAAGGTGGCGGCGCGCTCGCCGCCGTCAACGAGACCGACTCAACCATCGCCTTCCTCGGTGCGGGTGAGACGGTCAAGGACATCGAGCGGTTCGAGCCCTCCGGGTTCATCTCCCGACTGCTCGGGATGGGCGACCTCAAGCAGCTCACCGAGCGCGTCGAGCGCGCGATGGAGGAAACCCAGGAAGGCGACGAGGAGGACTGGGACCCCGAGGACATGCTGGAGGGGCAGTTCACCCTCAAGGACATGCGCAAGCAGATGCAGACGATGAACAACATGGGGCCGCTGGACCAGGTGATGGACATGATCCCTGGTCTGGGCGGCGGGCTGATGGACCAGCTCCCTGACGACGCGATGGACGTGACCCAGGAGCGGATGCAGGACTTCGATGTCATCATGGACTCGATGACGGAGGAGGAACTGGAGAATCCCCGCGTCGTCGGCCAGTCCCGGACCAAGCGCATCTGCCGTGGGTCCGGCAAGCCCGAGGAGCGGGTGCGTGAACTCCTCCAGCAACACAAGCAGATGGAGCAGATGCTCAAGCAGTTCCAGGGTATGGGCGACGGCGACATGGAGCGGATGATGAAACAGATGCAGCAGGGCGGTGGCGGCGGTGGCGGCATGGGCGGTATGGGTGGCGGCGGTATGGGGCCGTTCGGCGACTGACGCCGCTGCGTCGATCCGCGGAACGCGATGCGCGACGTTATTTTTGATGATCTATGTTCGAAATCCGGGCCAGAACTAAGGGTTGGCCCGTTCTACAGATGAAGCGAGCATGTACGAAATTGTCGCTGGGATAGACAAAAGTGAGGCTCGTGGGACCGCCATCGCTGAATCGATAACCGAGATTCCGATGGACGCCAGCCAGGTCCGTGTCACGCTGTTACACGACTTCGAGGAGAACCCTGAAGGCGCGTCCGTCGACCAGGTGGCCTCCGTGCGCCGGGCACGGGAAGTCCTCGAGGATGCTGGCGTCGAGGTGGCTCTGGAAGAGTCAAGCGGCGAACCGGCCGACGCGATCCTCCGGTTGGCCGACGAGCAGGACGTCGATATGATTGTCGTCGCCGGACGCAAGCGGACGCCGACAGGCAAGGTGCTGTTCGGCAGTGTCACACAGAGCGTGATTCTGGGCACGGACCGATCCGTGCTGGTCTGCAGCGGCGAAGAGGAGTAACGCCGCAGTCAGACGCCGTACACTTCTTCGACTCGCTCAGCGAGCGGCGACGGGTCTGTCCGGCCAGTGATCCGTTCGACAGGCTCGCCGTCCTCGAACAGCACGACAGCGGGGGCCGCGTTGACCCCGACCGACTGACAGAACTCCGGGGAGCGCTCGCCGGCGATGCCGCCGACCGGGACGCCGTCCGGGAATGCGGCCAAAACGTCATCTAACTCCGCTTTCATTGCTTCGCAGGGATCACAGAACAGCTTCCACACAGTCACGACACACCGGTCGTGGGCGTCGACGAACGCCTCGTAGCTGTCGTCGTCGAGGTGTTTGACTCCCTCGGGGACCGGTGTTTCCGGCCCCAGTTCGGTCGCCATCTGTGCCATCGTCGTCAGCTCCACGGTGGTGTAGGAGTCGTCGACGTTCGATCGCAGGGTCAGGAACGTGGCAAACTCCTCGCGTGACACGTCGAGTTCGTCGACCCGCTGGGCCGCTTCAGCGGCCGAATCGAGGCCGAACACGTCGGCGACGGACTCGTGGAACTCCGCGTCGCCCATCGTCACGTAGGTGTCGTAGTACACCTCGCGGTCGGCCTCGAACGCTTCTGTCGTGCTGACCTCGTCTGTTTCCTCGTCGATGACGACGACACCTTCAGATTGCAGTGCGTCGAGCAGCGATTCGGGGGATTGTGTGTCCGACATTCAGACACCTAGGTACTTATCGCGGGTCTCTTGGTCGTTTTGCAGTTCCTCAGCGGGCCCTTCGAAGACCACCTGCCCACGGTCAAGCACGTAACATCGGTCGGCGATTTTCATTGCTGCGACGGCGTTTTGTTCGACCAGCAGTATCGTCGTCCCGTCCTCGCTGATGCGTTCGATGGCGTTTTCGACAGACTCGATGATCTGTGGTGCCAGCCCCTCGTATGGCTCGTCGAGCATCAACAGGTCGGTGCTCTGGTGGAGCGCGCGAGCGATGGCGAGCATCTGCTGTTCGCCTCCGGAGAGCGTGCCGGCCTTCTGGGAGCGCCGTTCGTCGAGTCTCGGGAAGTACTCGTAGATCTCCGCCGCCGACATCCCTTCGTCGCGGAAATCGAGCTTCCGCCGCCAGGTGTTGGATTTGTTGCGGACGGTGTCCGCGAGGTGGAGGTTCTCGGCGACGGTCAGGTCAGCGAACACGCGCCGTTCCTCCGGGACCAGCGAGATACCGCGGACGGCGATGTCCTCCGGCGGAGCGTTGGTGATGTCCGTTCCGTCGAACTGGATCGCACCGCTCCGAACGTCAGGCGGCGTCGCCCCGGAGATACACCGGAGCGTCGAGGTCTTTCCCGCGCCGTTACGGCCCAGCAGGGCCGTAATTTCGCCGTCGTCGACGCTCATCGACACATCCTGGATGATGTGGCTCTCGCCGTAGTAGCCGTTGATGTTGTCCACGTCGAGTAGCGTCATTCCTCGACACCTCCCAGATACGCTTCCTGTACCGCAGGGTCGTTCTGTACCTCCGTCGGCGTCCCCTCCGCGATGACCGACCCACGGTTGAGGACGACGATGCGGTCGGAGATGTCGAAGACGATCTCCATGTCGTGCTCGACCAGCAGGAACGTCAGATCGAGCTCATCCTTGACGCGTTTGATGAGGTCGACGGTCGATTTCGTCTCGTCGGGCGACATTCCCGCCGTTGGCTCGTCCATCAGCAGCATATCCGGCTCGGCGGCCAGCGCGATGCCGAGTTCGAGCCGGCGCTTGTTCCCGTAGTCGAGGCTGTCGGCTTGATCCTCCCGCTCGTCGTACAGACCGACTGATTCGAGGACCTCGTTCGCCAGTTCATCGACCGCCGGGTAGCTGTTCTGATTCCGGAAGAAATTGAACCGGAACGAGCCGTGCTCGGCCGCCAGCGCCGCGATGGTTGCGTTCTCCTTGACGGTTAGTTCGGGGAAGATAGAGGCTGTCTGGAAGGACTTGCTCATCCCTCGCTGGACGACCTCGTGCGGGTCCATTCCGATGATGGAATCTCCCTGGAACGCGATCTCGCCGTAGCTCGGTTCGAGCCGTCTGGTGACGAGGTTGATGAACGTCGATTTCCCCGCACCGTTGGGGCCGATGAGGCTCACGCCCTCGCCCTGTTCTATCTCCAGATCTACCTCATCAACGGCCGTGAGGCCGCCGAACTGCTTGGTGAGTTGTTCCGTTTTGAGGACCGTCATTCGTCCTCACCTCCGACGACCATGTCACGAACGTAGTCGATACCGCCCCAGATCCCGTTGGGGAAGAGGATGACAGCGACGACGAACACAACGCCGAGGATGAGGTGCCAGAACGGGCCGAGTGTCTCGAACCCGCTGACGATGTTCTCGATGTACAGGTACAGCCCGGCACCGAACAGCGGCCCGAACAGCGAGCCGACACCGCCGAGCACAGTCATGATGACGATACGACCGGATTCGGTCCAGTACAGCGACTGCAGGGGCACGTAGTTCCCCTCGATGGTGAACAGGCTCCCGGCGATGCCAGCGAAGGCCGCCGAGATGATAAACGCCATCAGCTTGTACCGCCAGACGTCCAGCCCGACGAACTCTGCCCGCCGCTCGTTCTCGCGAATTGCGCGGAACACGGTCCCGTACGGCGAATGGAGGATGCGGTTCGCCATCGCGACCGACAGCACCGTCATGACGGCCACGAACACGTACAGCATGTTGTCAACCAGCATCGACAGCGGGAACGGCACCCCGCCGTGGATGTCGATGACGCCCAGCAGGCTGCCGATGTCCACGGAGGTGAAGCCGTTCTCACCGTTCGTCAGGAAGGCCAGCGGCGAGGCCGCCAGGTAGAACGACATCTGGCCGAACGTCAGCGTCAGGATGGCGAAGTAAATCCCACCGCGGCGCAGCGACAGGAAGCCGACAATCCACGCCAGCAACACGGCAAACGCCGTGCCGGCGAGCAACACCAGTAGCGGCGAGCTGCTGACGCTCGCGCTGAAGATGCCGGCGGCGTAGGCCGCGCCGCCGAAGAAGACGGCGTGACCGAACGACAGCAGACCGGTGTACCCCAGCAGGATGTCGAACCCGACGGCGAAGATACCGTAGATGAGCATCAGCGTCGCTAGCTGCGTGTAGCCGTCGAGGAAGTTGTTGAACAGGAACGGGAAGACGGCAACGCCCACGACGGTCAACAAGACCGTCGATATCTCTCGGTCGCGGAAGTCAGCCCATCGGTCCGCGAGGCCACCGGTGACCTCTGCATCCGTGTCGGCCGCCGCCGTGGCAGTCGCGTCGCGCGGTTCGTCGCTCATGAGACATCCACCTCCGAGCCCAGCAGCCCCTGCGGACGCACCAGCAGGACCAGTGCTGCGAGCGCGTAGATACCGACCTGGCTCCAGGCGGCGTAGCCGGTCTGGATGAGGAGCACCTGCAGCGTGCCCAGCATCAGCCCAGCGACCACGGCCCCCTCTATTTTCCCGACGCCGCCGATGACGACCGTCAGGAACGCCGGAACTAACTGTTCAGTCCCGATGTTGGGGTTGACGTTAGCGAGCGGGCCGCCGACGACGCCGGCCACGCCGGCGAGTGCGGCACCAATGCCGAAGACGACGAGGTACGGTCGGCTCAGTTTGATCCCAAGCAGGCGGACCATCTCGCCGTCGAGGGTACCGGCCTGAACGATGAGGCCGAAGTCAGTGTACTCAACGAGTGCGTACACGCCAAGGACAAGCACTGCCGTAATCGCGATGACGCCGAGTCGCCAGCGCGGGAAGTTTCCCACCACGGGCAGCGCGATGGGACCGGATGCCCACGAGGGCTGTGGGAACGGCTGGCTGCTCCCGCCAAGCAGCGCCCGAAGCAGTTCCTGGACGATTATCGCGAGCCCGAATGTCACGAGAATCTGGTCAGTGTCGGGTCGGTCGTAAAACGCCTGTGCGATGAACCGCTCCATCAGTAGTCCGATAATGAACACGACAATCGGCACGATGACCAGTGCGGCGACGAATCCCAGTCCGATACCGTATGACTGGATTCCCCATTCCGCTAACTGACCGTTGTTCAACGGAACCTGTCCAGTTATGAACAGCCCCAGATACGCGCCAACGAGGTACAGCGCCCCGTGGGCGAAGTTGACGAATTTCAGCGTCCCGAGGATAATCGACAGTCCAACCGCGAGCAGGACGTAAATCGCACCCTGTTGTAACCCATTCAGCAAGATGGTGAGGATATCCGCGAGTAGCGTCACGTCGGATTCCCCCCACTGCACTCTGCTCGTACTATCTGCGTATTCCTAATCATGCTAGTTTTTGTGTATCAAGTAAGGCAACCTCATGCACTATAAATCATGAGGGGAACGGTCCCCTGTCCGGATTATGACCTATTCGTCGCCGTACTCGCCGAGTTCGCACTCCGCGGCCGGCCCGGAATCGCACGCGTATCCGACATCGTCTCGGGACGTGATCTCGACGATGTCGATGAAGTTCCCGTCTGACTGTTCGCTCTCCGGCAGCCCCTGAGCAACCGGAATGTCCCGCTGGGCCTGGTGGTCGCAGGCGCGCATCGTCTCCTGGCCCATGCCGATGTTGCTGTACTCGTAGTCCTCCAGCTGGCGGATGACCTCCGGCGGGTAGAACGTGCCTGCCCGCTCGGCGGCGGCCGCGTACTGGAGCGTCTGCGAGTAGGCGAGCTGGGCCGGCCCGGATGGGACGCGGTCGTATTCGTCTTGGAACGCCTGCGTGAACGCGTTCGACGCCTCGTTGTCGATCTGGGAGTCCCAAGCGATCGTCCCGTAAATGCCTTCGATGGACCCACCGGCGGCCTGTGCCATCGGGCGGTTGTACAGCGGGACGACCAGCTCCATGTCCTCGTCGATACCGGCATCGACGGCCTGCGAGACGGAGTTTGCGCCGTCCAGCCCGTAGTGGTTCAGGACGAGCACGTCCGCGCCGCTGTTTGCGGCCTCCGAGAGATACGAGGAGAAGTCGCTGGTTCCGAGCGGCGTCGGGACGCTGTCGACTTCTTCCCAGCCGATTTCTGAGAGGAACTGGTTCATCGAGTCCTGCTGGGTCTGCCCCCAGGAGTAGTCGGCGTACAGCTGGTAGAAGGAGTTGTCCGAGCCATACTCGCTTTCAAGTACCGGTGCGAGCGCCTGGCCGGTCATGTACGCGTTGAACATCTCCCGGAACCCGTACCGGGCGCAGTCTTTCCCAGTCGTGTCGTTCGAGTGGGTCAGACAGGCCATGAACATGACGTTCTCCGTCTGACAGAGGCCCTGCACGGCGATGGCCACTGCACTGGAAGAGCCGCCTGAAATCATCACCACGTCGTCTCGGTTAATCATTCGCGAAGCGGCCTGCCGGGCGGTGTCGGCGTCGGTTGCGGTGTCCCCGTTTACTGAGTCGACCGTGTACCCGAGGACGCCGTCGCCGCTGAGGGAATCGAAACTGTCCACCCAGCCACCCCCGTTATTGAGGTGTTTCTGGGCGAGTTCGTACGCCCGGAGTTCGTCCTGTCCCTCAGAGGAGTAGGGACCGGACTGTGGAACGTTGAATCCGAACGTGACTGTGTCGCCCTCGACCGGGAAGTTCCCGAGCGACGGGTAGTCGTCGCCGCCGTCGCCACCACCATCGCCACCATCGCCGCCGTCGCCGCCACCATCGCCACCGTCGCCACCGGAACAACCGGCCAGTCCCGTCAGCCCTGCCACACCTGCGACGCCCGTACTCTTCAGCAACTGTCGTCGGTTGACCGAACTGCCATTAGTTGGCATGTTCCATACGGTGTCTGTATCTATCATAATAGTTTCGGTAGGTTAATCAACGATTTCACGTCTGTAGACCGACACATCCCGGAAAAATGGCGATCCGTAGCGTTATTCCGATCTGAATGGTTTGTTATAGCATGGCGAGGACTATGGGGTGGCGGCTACTCGTCCTCATCGTCGTCGTTACCGCCGGCTGTGGCGGGTTCGGGTTCAGCGATGGCGACGACCCGGTGACGCCTGCTCCGGTGCCGACCAGTTCTGCGACCACCTACCCGACTGGCGTCGGCCCAACGGGCGTCACCAGCCCATCCCTCCTCGGCTCCGCACACGGGGACCGCCTCAACGGAAGCGGGTACACGGTGACGATGAACCGGACCGTCAGATATGCAAACGGGTCATTGCGGTCCCACCTTCGAGTCCACGTCGCGCTGGACGCGAACCGGACACACCTCGCTAACATATCTGTCCGTGGCCACGCGGCCCCGGTGCTCCTTGGTCGACCGCCGGCGACTGCGTCGTTCTGGTCCGATGGCGATAGGTATCTCCGCCGACTCGCGCGAGACAACCAGACCATCTACAACGAGTACGACCCGCCGGACAGCTACGCCGGAACGTGGCGGTACTGGGTTCATACCGCCGCGCTGAACGGCCGTCCTGCCGCCGACGTGACCCGGACCGTTGCCCCGTTCCACACTCGGACCCGACAGTCCCAGCAGCCAGATGGGACTGTCTATGTCATCAGGGGCGACCGGCTGCGGGAAAACACGACATCGACAGCGTGGACGAGCCGGGAGAACGCAACACTTGTCGCCCACGTCACTCGGTCAGGGCTCGTCCGCGACTACCGGACCGAGTACACGACGGTCACGGACGGCGGCGACCCGGTCACTGTCACCAGAACTGTTCGGTTTACAGGGGTTGGGAACACGACGGTCGGGCCGCCACCGTGGCGCGACAGGGCCCAGTCGACTCCCGGCTGAGGGGTCGCCAGCGCTATCAGGGGGCTTTTTTTCGCTCGCCGTCCTTCGCCCTGCAATGACTGTCCGCGAGGTGGCACTCGAGGCCTACCGGGAAGCGCTACCGGTGCTGGCGCTCAGTGCGGTCGGCGGCCTCTTCGCGGGCGTTGTCCTTGGCGGCATGGACGCGGAGTTACAGGACGTTGCGGGACTGCTCGTACTCGTGCCGGCGCTGCTTGCCACTCGGGGGAACGTCTACGGCTCGCTCGGCGCACGTCTGGGGTCGGCGCTTCATCAGGGGCTTATCAACCCGAGGTTCTCTTTTGACGACGACCGTATCAACGCCGCCGTCGCGGCGGCACTGGCAAACGGTGTCCTCATCAGCGGCGTCGCCGCGGTGATGGCTGTCGCCCTGCTCGCGCTGGTCGGGCGACCGTCGGCCCCCCTCACAACCCTCGTCGCCATTGCGCTCATTGCGGGCTTTGTCTCCGGGCTGTTGTTGACTATTGCCGTCGTCTCGGTCGTGTTCGTCGGCTACCGCCGTGGACTTAATCCGGACACACTGGCCGGCCCGGTCGTGACGACGACGGGCGACGTGGTCGGCATCGCCACGCTGTTGGGCGCGACCCGCCTCGTCCTCGCGCTGGGGGGTGGCTGAATGGCGGAGTTCGCCTCCCAGTGGTCGGTTTCGGGTATCGTCCGGACGATGTTTCCCATTCTGGTGGTGCTCACGGCAATCGAACTCGGGAGCGGTCTCGTCCTCGATACCTTCGAGGGAACACTGCTGCAGTATCCGTCGCTACTCGTGCTCGTTCCGGTGACAATCGGGATGGCGGGCAACCTCGGCAGCATCCTCGCGGCGCGGTTCTCGACGGCGTTTCACCTCGGCCTCCTGTCGTTTGCGGTGACTGACGACCGATTGGCCGGCAACGCGATCGCCACTGTTGCCCTCGCGGTGACGCTGTTCCCGCTCGTCGGCGCTGGCGCGTGGCTCCTCCAGGCCGTCATCGGCGGCACTGCACTCCCGCTCCGGACGGTCGTCCTCGTCGCACTCGTCAGCGGGAGTCTGCTGGCGGTGCTGGCTATCGTCGTCACGACGGTGACGACCTACGCCGCCTACCGGTTCGAACTGGACCCAGACGACGTGGTCATTCCCGTCGTCACGAACGTCTGTGATGTGCTGGGCGTGGTGGTGTTGTTCGGCACTGTCCGTGTGCTCGTGTAAGGCGTCAGCGTCGGCGCTTCGGTATCCGCTGTCCAACACAGCCACCGCTGCCCGGCAGCCACCGTCCTGAAATCGACCGACGCTATCGATGGGCATTTGCGGGCCAGGGTCGTACGTTTCAGCGTGCAGTCGCTCGTCGCCGCAGTGCTCGGTCATCCGGCAGTTGCTGTCCTCGGAGATGTCGCTGTCCGGGTCCTCCGTATCACGTTTTTCCTCTCCTTTGGCGTGTTCCTCGCCGAACTGGCGGTCGCGTTCGGGCTGGTCGAGAAGATCGCCGTCGTCTCGCGCTATCTCACGTCGCCGGCGAACCTCCCGGACGAGGTCGGGACCGCTATCCTGACGACGACGGCATCGACGACCGCCGGCTACGGCATGCTCGCCGACTTCCGGGAGTCCGGCGCGCTGTCCGACCGCGCGACGATAATCGCCGTCACCATCAACACGTTCTTTGGCTTCGCTCAGCACATTATCACGTTTTACGCGCCGATACTCATCCCGATTCTGGGCTTTCGCGTCGGGGTGCTGTACGTCGCGACGCGGGGACTCATCGCGCTGGCAATTACGCTGACTGGCATCGCCGCCGGCGCGGTCCTGCTGGATGCATCTAACGTCGGCCGGCCGACCGCCGGTGCGGGCCCGACCCCGGACGGCGGGACCGCTGGCGACGCAGCCGACGTGTTCGACGACCGTCCGGAGACCCGCCGAGCGGCCGTCAGGGCCGCGTTCGACGCGACCACGGACAAAGTTCGGGACATCCTGCCACGGCTAGCGGCTATCTACGCCGTCGTCTCGCTACTGCTCGCCTACAGCGATGAACTGCTGACACTCATCGGTAGTAACGGGGCGTCTGTGACGACTGCCGCTGACGGGTTCGCCGGGCTCCTTGGCTTGCCCGGCGCGGCCATCCCTGTTATCGCCGCCTACGCGCTCGATACGACCTCGGGGGCGACGGTCATCGCACCGCTCATCCGGAACGGGACCTTCTCCGCCCGGACCGCCGTGGCGACGATGCTCGTCGGCGGCATCATCTCGTTTGCCGTCTCGACGTTCAAGCGCTCGATCCCGTTCCAGTACGGCATCTGGGGCCGGGAGTTCGGCTCGAAAGTCATCGTCGTCAACACGGGGCTGAAAATAGTCTGGATCGCGCTGGCGCTTGTCGTCTTACTGTAGTGCGGAGCCGGTGGCCCCGTCAGTCAAACGTGTAGGCCATCATCACTTCGTCGACCTGCTCGCCGTCGACGGTGTAGTGGTTCCGCCGGATTCCCTCGGTGTGCCAGCCGTGGTCTTCGAGGAACACCATCGCGTTCTCCGTGATCGCCGGCACGCTGTTGTACAGCTTCCGGTAGCCGTTGGCTTTCGCCCAGTCAAGCCCGCGTTGCATGAGCTGGCTGCCGATGCCCTGGCCACGCTGTTCCTCCCTGACACCGACGGTGAGCTGGGCCGTCTCGCGAAGCTTGTCCAGCTGCGGGATGTCGAGGTGACACCAGCCGATGACCGCCTCGTCAACTGTCGCGACGAAGAACACTCTCGATTCGACTGTGTTGTGCCGTGTGACGGCATCCTCGTACAGCAACTGTTCGGCGACGCTCTCGGCGACAACGTACGTCCCGTCGCTTGAGACGTTCCGAATGGTCTGGACGAGCCCTTCGAAATCGTCGTTGTGGGCCGGTCGAATCGTGTACGTCAGCCCGTTCGTGGTGTGTTCCTCGACTGAGCCGACATCGAGCGCCAGCGTCAGTGTCCCACCGTCGTCCTCGATGTACCCCTTCGACAGAAGGTGCGTCAGGGCCTTCTCGAACGCTTCGGGAGAGAGGTCTACCATCTCACGGACTCTATGCCGTGCCGCCGTCCCGTGTCGTTCGACGTACTGGTACACCTCCATCGCCGCGCTCGTTTCGAATGTCGGCCGTTCGACAGCGTCCATACCGGGTGTATCTACTAGCAGATTATTAACAATTGTTATTTGGTAACACGAAACAGGAAACGTGGTGGGAGTTCTCCCGGACTGGTCATAGTCGAATGTGATGGGTTGTGCCTGACTATCGGCTCAGGCCGTGTCCGGAATCGGGTCAGAGATGACAACGGCGTCGCCCTCGATAACGCAGTTCCCCTCTGAATCATCGACGGCTGTGGCCAGGCGGAACCGGTTGTCCTGAATGCGTTCGACGACCTCACAGCGGGCCGTGACCTCTTCGTCGATGTCGACGGGTCCCTGATAGCTCAGTTCTTGCGAGAGGTAAATCGTCAGTCCAGGGAGCCGCGCCAGAGCCGCGCTGATGATGCCGGACACGAGCGTTCCGTGGACAATCCGGCGGCCGAACCGCGTTCCGTCCGCGAACGTCGCGTCAAGGTGGAGTCTGTTCGTGTCGCCACTCGCTTCGGCGAAGGCCTCCACGTCAGCCTTGGATATCGTCTTGCTGAACTCGACGTGGTCACCCACGTCGATACCGTCGGCAGTCCCGTAGCTCTCGAACGTCCAGTCCTCGTTCTCGTACAGCGTGTCCGGCCGGGTGAACCGCTTTTGCTGGGACTGGTCGTTGGACATTCTCACCGCCCGAGAGAGGTGCGGGATGTAGTCCGAGAGGTCGGTCGTCGTGACGATGCCGACGAGTGACCCGTCCTCGACGACGGGCAGCTTCTTGATATTGTTCGTCTGGAGTCGGTCGACGGCCGCTTGCATGTCCGCGTCGGGGGCGACCGTCACCAGTGTCTCGGCCATCACGTCGCCGACTGACAGCGCTCTGGTATCCCCTTCGGCTGCGGTGACGGCGACGATATCGCTCTCCGTAATGATACCGACGCAGCTGCCGTCGTCCTCGACAACGAGCGAGCCGATGTCCTCGTCGCGGAGGCGCTGGGCCGCCTCAATGACCGGAGCGCTGGGACTGATGGTTTTGACAGGTGTCCGCATGATTTCCCTGACTGGCAGCGGGACGAGCATTGTACCGAGACCCAGACATGGCAGACGTATAACAGTCCGCCCGGCGACACCGCCACGCTTGTGTCGCCGGCCGCTAACATCTGTGTGATGCGATGGGGCGTGTTCGGCGTTGTCGTTGTCCTCGTGGTCGCTACTGGCTGTAGCGGGTTCGCCGGCTCGCCGTCGCAGTCGGCAGGGACCGCCGTCGACAGTCAGCCGGCAGTCAACGTTCCGGAGTCTACCGTCACCGTGACGGTCACGGCTGTCGTCGACGGTGACACGATACAGGTCGCCTACGAGAACGGGACCGGTGACACGGTCCGGCTCGTCGGTGTCGATACGCCCGAAGTCCACACGGAAAACGACCCCGCGGAGTTCGAAGGTGTCCCCGAAACTGACGACGGGGCATCCTGCCTCCGCGGGGCCGGCACGAACGCGTCGTCGCTCGCTAAACAGCGGCTCCTTGGCGAGACGGTCGGGCTCGCGTTCGACCCGAACCTGAACCGGCGCGGCTACTACGACCGACTGCTGGCTTACGTTGTTCACGACGAGGCGCTGTTCAATTACCGGCTTGTCGAGACCGGTCACGCGCGTGTGTACGACAGCGAATTCGAACGAGCCGAACTATTCTACGCCGCCGAGGAGGCCGCCCGTTCTGACCGGCGCGGGCTCTGGCGCTGTACGGACCCGGGCGAAGTGATTCGAACGGCTATCGCCGATGGCGGGACTGAGAGCGCCAGCAGCGTCGAAATTGCGGAAATCCACGCCGATGCGGCAGGCAACGACAACGAGAACCTGAACGACGAGTACGTCACGCTCACGAACACCGGCGATGCGACCCTCAACCTCTCCGGGTGGACGGTCAGCGACGCTGTGGGCCACCAGTATATGTTCACAAACCTGACCCTCGACTCGAACGGCTTGGTAACTCTCTACACCGGCAGCGGCACCGACACTGAGACAGAGCGGTACTGGGGCCGGAACGGGGCGGTCTGGAACAACGACGGCGACACCGTCATTGTCAAGAACGCCAGCGGCGCGACGGTCTTTCGACAGTCGTACTGACGCTGTCACGCCGCCACGGCAGTATAAATCAATCCAGTGCTAACAGTACCCATGACCATCCGCCGGCTGACGCCGACGCCACGGGCGGTCGACTGGGGGCTGTTTGCGGCGGTGGCGACGCTGCTTGCCACTGGTGTCGCCACCATCTTCGCAGGCATCCCCAGCAGCGCGTGGATAATCGACCTCCACGCACTCTCTGGCGTGGTCCTGACGCTTCTGTTGCCGGTGAAGCTTCGTCGTGTCTTCCACCGTGTCGCTCCGTCGCGGCTGACCGGTACTCGTGTCCTCTCGGTCGGTCTGGCCGCCGTCACACTGGGCGCGCTCGGCACCGGCGTCTGGTGGATATTCGGCGGCACGCTCGATCTCGGCCCGTGGGGCTTGTTTCACCTCCACGTCGCGCTCGGCCTGCTGGTCCCGCCACTGCTACTGGTGCATCTCCGCGCGCGGTTCTACTCGCCGGCACAGGCCACCTGTGGCGGCCGCCGGGACGTTCTCCGGTACGCTGGCTTGGTGACCGCGGGGGCGCTCCTCTGGCGAGTCCAGGGGCCGGTCAACGACGCACTTGACACGGCCGGCGCTGACCGCCGGTACACCGGGTCACGGGAGGAGGGGACCGACGACGGCAAGCGATTCCCTGTCACTAGCTGGGTCGCCGACGACCCGGACCCGGTCGACGCGGCCGATTGGTCGCTGTCGGTCGCCGGCCGGGTCGCCCACGAGGCAAGCTACGTCGCTGGCGACCTCTCGCCGGACGCGACCGAATCGGCGGTGCTTGACTGCACGAGCGGCTGGTACTCCGGTCACGAGTGGCAGGGCGTTCGCGTCGGCGACCTGCTCGACGCCGCCGACCCCGACGACGCGGCGGCGTGGGTCCAGTTCCGCTCTATTACTGGCTACCGCTGGAGTCTCCCGCTGTCAGAGGCTCGCGATGCCATGCTGGCTACCCATGTCGATGGCGAGCGCCTGGCCCACGGCCACGGCTACCCGCTCCGACTCGTCGCGCCCGGCCGTCGAGGGTTCCAGTGGGTGAAATGGGTCGAGTCAGTGCGAATCAGCAAGCGCCGCGAACTCGGGGAGTGGCTTGCGATATTCGTGAGCGGACTTTGAGTTCGTCCGAGCCCCTCAGCGGCAGCACGGTCGCCGCTCCTCGTGGCCCTTCCCCTCGGAAGGCGGCGGTTACCTGTAGTACATAGCTGCTTCGGACGGGTTTCACTCCGCTGCACTGTCGGTCCTCGCTGACCCCCGGCCCAGCGCAACACTGCGCTGTCAGCGCTCGAAAGAGCAGCTTACCGCTGTAGTTGTCACTGAAGCTACCACTAACGAAGTACCGCTGCGCGATAGCAGGAGGCATGAACTGGCGGCACCCCGCTCGATTTGCCGGTCCGTCGAACACCGCCGTCGCCCTGTGGGCGGTCGCCGTCGCTTTTTTCGGCGTCGGCGACCTCGTCACGACGCTCATTGGCTACAGCATTACTGGCGTGACCGAACTTAGCCCCGTGGTCAAACTACTGCTGGAGGAGCACGCGGTGCTGGTGCTGACCGGCCTGAAAGCCACCGTGTTCGTGGGCTTTTTCGCCGTCTGGAAGTACGTCTCTCGGCCGTATTCCATCGGCGTCCCACTTGGACTGGCGCTACTGGGCGTTGCGGTGACAGCGTGGAACACCGGCATTATCCTCACGGCTGTACTGGCCTGAGCCCCAGCGGTCGGCCGCTCCCAGTACCCGTGGTGTTCTGTGCCGGCAGTCACGCACGCTATACCAGCGCGTCGATAGAATCCCAGAGGTCTGGCCCGCCGTCATCGCCCGACTCGTAGTGAATCGGCACGAAGCCCGCGTTGCGTGCGCCCTCGACATCGGTTTCGTACTCGTTGCCGACCATCACGTACTCGTCGGCCGGTAGCTCCTCTCGGACCCGGTCGAACGGTGCGCTGTCGGGCTTGTGTGCGCCGACCTCGTAGGAGGCGACAAAGAGGTCGAACAGGTCGGTCAGCCCGTGATGGTCGAGCTTGGCGACCTGCCGCTCCCGGATACCGTTGGTGACAATCGCGAGCTGATTGTCAGCGGCAAGTGCGGTCAGGCTGTCCCGGGCTGCGTCGGGGATGGTCGTCGATGCGAACTCGGTCTCCCTGAGTGTCTCGACCAGCGCGTCGAGGTCTGTGTCGGCCCCGGCCGCCTCCACGACGGCGGCCATCGACTGGCGGTACGGGTCCGGCTCTAGCGCCTCGAAGACCGTGTAGAACGCCTCCTTGCTAACGGCCCGGAGCTCGTCCGTGTACTCGATACCGTGGGCCTCGATTGCTCTTCGGACGATGTTCTTGTACGGCTCCGGATAGTGGACGACCGTGTCATCGAGGTCAAAACAGATGGTCGTCGTCATGTGTCCTCGTCGTAGACCGGCTGGCCGTCCTCAGTTGGCGGCGCGACGTAGTCGATGTACCCCTCGGCCGTCGGTTCGGTGACGGTCACGTTCACGTGGATGTCGCCCAGTTCCGAGGGGTCACCGACCGCGAAGTTGATTCGCCCCTCGAACGCTGCTTGCTTTTTGACATCGAACGCGAAGGTGTCACCCTCTAGGTTGTCGAAGAAGACTGACCGGGCCGTATCTAGGATCTCCCGCCGGTGGAGCAGCTCGGAGAATCCGTCCATCGTGTGCACCTCCGCAACGAGTGCGCCCTGCTGGTGGGTCGGGTCGGCCTCCGGGAAGAGATTTCGAACTGCATCCGCGACCCGGTCGGTTACTTCGGTGTCGTTGACGGGGGCTTCGATTCGGATGTCGACGGAGTAGACGGCGCTCATTGGTTGAGTGCCTCCGGGCCGTCCCGAATCAGTGTGCGAACGGTCCGCTGGAACGCGGCCAGCGTCTCCGTGTTCTCGATAGTCACGTCGGCCAGCTCCATGGCCTCGCCCATCCCGAACCCGAGTTCCCGATCGTCGCGGTCCTCGAGCGACTCGCCACCGTCTTCCGCTGCGGTGTCCCGTCCGCGAAGGTCGAGCCGCTTGGCCCGCAGTTCAAACGGAGCGTCTATCTCGACGAGCAGGAACGCGTCGCCGAACGCCGTTTCGAACGCCTCGACTTCCACGTCCGACCGGATGCCGTCGACGAGAACGGTATCGTTCGATTCGAGTTCCGCCTCGATCATCGGTAGCGAGCGCTCGGCGATGGCGGCGGGGCCGTTTTCTTCCCGAAGCGCCTTCGCGACTGTTCCGTGGTCCGTTGCGGGGTCGAGCCCGCGGTCACGGCACTCTTCGCGGATGACGTCGCCCATCGTCACGACCGGCACGTCCATCTCGGCGGCGACGTTCGCTGCCTCGCTTTTCCCGCTGCCCGGCAGCCCGACGATACCGATAACTGTCATTGCCGGGCGTAATCGAGCAGCGGGCAAAAGCCCTCCCGTTCGGATCGGTCTTCACCGTTCGCGGACAACGACGAACTCCGCGAGGTCGCGCAGGTACTCCATCGACTGGGACTCCGGGGCGTCGATGGTCGACAGCGACTCGAGGGCGGCGTCGGACTCGGCCCGCGCTCGCTCGTTTGCCTCCTCGGTCGTCAGCTCCGTCACTTCCACCAGCGACGGTCGCTCCATCTCCGCGTCGGTCCCAGCCGGCTTGCCCAGGGTTTCGGCGTCGGCCGTCGCATCGAGTACGTCGTCGCGCATCTGGAAGGCTACGCCAACCCGTTCAGCGTACTGACCGACCGCCTCAACCGTGTACGGGTCCGAGTCAGCGGCAATCGCCCCCAACTCTGCCGCAGCGCGGAACAGCGCCCCGGTTTTCCGGCGAGCCAGTTCCATGTACTCCTTCTCGTTGGAGGGCTCTGCGACCAGTTCCATCGCCTCGCCCTCGCCCAGTTCGACCATCGACTCGGAGACGGTCTGCATGGCGCGCTCGTCCGTCGAAAAGAGATTGAACGCTTCGCCGAGTAGGCCATCGGAGGCGATGATGGCCGGGCCGTGGCCGAAGGCCTCCCAAGCGGCCGGGGACCCCCGGCGGAGTTCTGACTCGTCGATGATGTCGTCGATGACCAGCGAGGCGTTGTGGACGAGTTCGATGCCGACTGCGAAATCGACGGCATCGGCCGGCTCCCCACCCAGCGCCTCACACACCAGCACTGTCACCGTCGGCCGCACTCGCTTCCCCCCAGAAAGCGCCACGTGGCGCACTTCGTCTGCGAGTTCCTCCGGCTCCACGCTGTCGAGAACCGCCTCTAAGCGCTCCTCGACCCGGTCGCGCCGGCGCTCGAGATACTCCATTACCGCTCCCTTAGGACTACCATAAAAAGTACCTTGTCACCCGCGATTCAGTGTGTAGCGGCTACTGGAACTGCTCGATGAGTGCCGGGACGACCTCGAATAGGTCGTCCTGGATGCCGTAGTCGGCGATATCGAAGATCGGCGCGTTCGGGTCGGTGTTGATGGCGACAATCGTATCCGAGCCCTTCATCCCGGCGACGTGCTGGACGGCCCCGGAGATGCCGATGGCGATGTACACGTCCGGGGTGACGACCTTCCCGCTCTGGCCGACCTGACGGTCCTTCGCCAGCCAGCCGTTATCGATGAGCGGCCGCGAACCCGACACCGTCGCGTCCAGCGCCTCAGCGAGGTCGTGGATGATATCCAGATTCTCCTCTTCCTCGATCCCGCGGCCGACAGACACCAGCACGTCGGCGTCGGTGATGTCGATATCGCCACCGCCGACCTCCTCAAAGCCCTTTACCGTGGACCTGACGGCGCTCTCGTCGATGGTCGCGTCGAACGCCTCGATTGCGGCGTCGCCGTCCGTTTCAATTGTCGGCCATTCGGCCGGGCGGATGGTCACGGCCGCCTGGTCGGCGTGGACATCAATCGTCGTCTCGACTTTCGAGCCGTACAGCTCTCTGGTAGCGGTGAGGCCGTCCTCGGCGTCGATGTCGACCACGTCGGTTACGAGCGGTCGGTCCAGCCGGTTGGCGACTGCCGGCGCGTAATCGAGGCCGTTGACGCTGTTGGGCATCAGGAGGACGGTCGGGTCCAGCTCCGTGGTCAACTGGGTGACAACCTGCGTGTACACGTCGTGGTTGAACTCTTCGCCGATGTCGACAGTGTGGACGGTGTCGACGCCCTCACGGTTCAACTCCGCCCCGAACGCTTCGACATCGCCGCCGATGACGGCGGTGTGTAGCTCGCCACCGAGTTTGTCGGCGAGATCACGACCGGCTGCTAACTGTTCCAGGCTCACCGGTCGGAGCTCCCCGCGCCGGTGTTCGGCGATAGCGAGGACTGACATTAGCTGGTCACCCCCTTCTCCGCGAGCAGTTCAGCCAACTCGGTCGCCGTCTCTTCGGGACTCCCCTCGAACACTGTCGCCTCGCCCTCAGTTTCAGGCTCGTACAGCGAGGTCTGTTCGAGCGGGCTTTCGATTTCGGACGCGTCGAGGCCGATATCTGCTAGGCCGTGCTCCGCGAGCTCCTTGCTCTGGGCCTGCCGGATGCCCCGAAGACTCGCGTAGCGTGGGTCGTTGATCCCGGTCTGTATCGTCAGTACGGCCGGAATCTCGATGTCGGTGAGTTCCTCGACGCCGCCTTCCAGTTCCCGGTGGACGCTGGCAACACCCGCCTCCAGATCGAGGTCAAGATCGTTGACGACAGCGCCCCACTCCATGTCGAGCTTATCGGCCAGCGTGACACCGGTCGCCCCGAACCCGTCGTCGGCTGACTGGACGCCGGTCAGCACCAGATCGGGGTCTTCCTCGGCAGCGACGGCGGCCAGTACTTCGGCCTTCGTCTCGGGGTCCAGCAGGCCGGCGTCGGCGAGTGCGTCGTCCCAGACACGGATCGCACGGTCGGCCCCTTTTGCCAGTGCCTGCCGGATTGTCTCATCCGTCTCGGACGGGCCGACGGTGACAGTGACGACCTCGACATCGTCGTGGGCCTCCTTTATCTGGACGGCCGCTTCGACAGCGTACTCGTCCCACTCGTTGAGGTCGGCTGTGACGTAGCGGTCGTCGATAGAGAGTCCGTCGATCTCGAACTCGTCGTCGACGGCTGCCACCTCCTTTACCGTGACAAGGATTTTCATACTCGAACTCCGACCGGACAGCGAATAAACGTTTTCGAACCAGAAACCACGCCCGGCTTGTTTACACTCACCTGCTCCGGGTTACTCGTCGAAGTCGGTGATGTCCTCATCCGGGAACGAAATGAGGTTCTCCCGACCGATACGGAGCTTGTCGATGCGACCCTCTTCGTCCATCGATGAGAGTAACTGCGACACCTTCGCGTTCGACCAACCGGTCTCAGAGACGATACGGGCCTGTTTCATCCGTCCGCCGTTCTCTTCGAGGAGCCGCTCGACGCGTTCCTCGTCGCTCAGGAGTTCGACATCGACATCGTCCGAGGTTCCGGTATCGCTCGCTCGCGCTGCCGTCCCGGTGCTGTCGTCTCCGTCGTCGTTCTCGGCTCCAACCGATGGTAGTGCGTCAGTGTACCCCGTTTTGAACATGTAACTGACGGCCCCGACGAGCAGCACCATCAGTATGACCCCGCCGATCCAGGCCGAACCGATGCCGCTGAAGATCGACTCCGGGCCCTCCGTTGGCGTTCGAGTATCCGGTTGTTCCCCAGTGTACACAACGGACAGGTACCCTGGCTCGAACGTCCGTTGCCCCTCGAAAACTAGCTTTCCGTCGTCGACGGCGCTCGGGGCGCTTTCGACCCCGTATCCGGACGGTGGTGAGATGACGAATCGCTGGTCGGCGGTCAGTGTCCCAAACCACGTGCCGTCCGTGGAATTGAACGCGTCCCCGACGACGATGTTCTCGTCGGTGACGACCGCGAAGTTCGTCCACGTGAATTCGAGAATCAGCTGTCCCTTTCGGTCTGACACCTCGTACCGACGTTCGACATCGGTGATCTCCATCTCGCGACCGGTAACCGTACTGGCCTCGTCTTTAGCTTCCCGGAACGCCGGCAGCCACACTCCCTCGCCGTCCTCCTCCGCGAACTGCTCACCGGTGTCTCTAAACCACTCAGTCTCAGTCTCGTCAAGCGCATAGGTGTCCGTTATCGTCCACTTGGCGTCGCCGTTTGACTGTATCTGGAGGGCGAACGTCGTGTTCTCCGCGACCGGTGCCGGTGTCCCGGTCGTCTGTTGGGCGGGAATATCATCCGTCGCTGCCGCTGTCGCAAGCGGCGGGGTCGCCAACAGGGCAAACAGGACAAGGAGGAGGAGGGCACCTGAAACCCGCGGGGTCATTCTCGTTCACCGATGAACGTTCTGGGGGCAAAACCCTTTCCATCCAAGAATAAAACGTCAGCGGACGCTTTGAAAGGTCTCGTGCCTTCTCAGGCAATTATTGAGATATGGAGAATGGGGAGATTTTTGTACGGTGGGTGAGTATTCATCGCTGATGCGTCCCCTCCCCGCAGTCGGTGTAATCCTCCTCATGGTCGTTTCCGTGGCTGCCCCGGTGACCGGGTTCGCTCCGCCGGCCCAGACCGCTGGGGGCAGCGACCAGTTACCACAGGTCACGCCCGTCGACAATACGACGAACCATCTCGCTATCCCGGCCAGTGACGTCAGGTCAACGACGTACAACCGGTCCTCGATCGATGTCGGCGTCGCGGTTGCGGCCGGGTCCAGTGACCTCCGGAGCGATTACGCGACGACGACCTTTGAACGACAGTTCTTCCAGCAGGACAGCGAGACTGCCCGCGACCGCCTCGTCGACGAGACACTGACCGATATCGAAAGTCAGCGAACGAGTCTGGAACAACGGAACGAGGCCGCTATCCAACAATACGCCAATGGTGTAATCACCGCGACTGAGTTCCTGCGGCAGCTGGCATTGATCGATGCTGAGTCCCGCCAGCTGGCCACCCGACTTGACCGGATCCGGGCGACCGCTGGCACCGCACCGGACTACTCACTTTCACCGGCTCAGCGCTTCCGCCTGGAAAACAACAGGGGCGTGCTCAAGACGTATCGCGGCCCGATAAGCCAGCGTATCAGTGCTGAAACCGCCGGTGAGACTGAGCCGAATGCGGTGTACGTCGAAGCATCACTGGAGGGGTATATGCTGTCGACGGTCTCGGACGGCCAGTACACGCGCGAGACGTATCTCGGTCAGGACCGCGAACAGACGGCAGTCGACCAGTTCGCACAGACTAACGACTCCCTCGGTGCGGTCAACACGCGGGCGGAGAACCTCTATCCGTGGCTCTACAGCGAGCAGTACCCGTCCGTTCAGACGTACGGCCGGAGTGCTATCTACCAGATTCAGGCCGACCATCCGAACGGACGGCTGACCGCGTATCTCGACGGCGGCACGGCAAATGTTTTCTACGAAACCCAGACCCTCGACCTGACGACGGTCGACCGGTCGGAAGTGGCGACAAACGTGAATCAGTCAGTTCGCGTCCGAGTCCAGCAGTCCTTCGAGTCCGGTCCATTGCTCGTCACAGTCATTGACAACAGTACGGGCTCTACGGACGATGCGACCGTCAAAATAAACGGTAAACGAATCGGCACGACCGGCACAGACGGCGCCCTCTGGACGGTCGAACCTCGTGGGGAGTACACGGTTACTGCTATCACACAGGACGGCGACCGGGTTCGAGTGCCTGTCAGTGGGTCGGTGTAGCGACGCAGGAACCGTGGGACTCGCTGTTATTCGGGCACTTCTGCAATCGTTGTGATCGCACGCGGACTGCCCGGGCGGGACTGTTGAATGTGATGTTCGAACTCCTCGTACCCGGCCTCGGTGAACATCCGGTCAGCCTCCTCCTCGTCGTAAAACAGCATGATAGCATCGGCCATCTTCTGGAAGACGGTCGAGTTTGGATAGTCGGGGCCGACGATGAGGACTTTGCCGCCGGGCTTGGTCAGTCGGCGACACTCAGCAAGCGCGTCGACGGGGTTGGGCCAGTACTCGATTGACCCCGAGGACCACACCGCGTCGAAACTGTCGTCCTTGAACGGGAGTCGTTCGGCGTCACCGAGGTGGTAGCGTACGTCGCCGAATTTCCCGAACTTCTCGAAAGCCTTCGAGAGCTGGTGGGGGCTCTGGTCGAGCCCGTACACCGTATCGACGTGTTCGAGCAGCCCCTCAGTGGCGAAGCCGGTGCCACAGCCGACATCGAGGACCTTATCGTCGGGCGAAAGGTCGAGCATTGCGATCGCCTCGTCGCGCATCCGTTCGTCCCAGATGAAGGGGTTGATCTGGTCGTACACCTTCGAGAGATACTTGTAGAACGTCCGCGCGCGGGCTTTGTTCTCGAGGACTCCCATTACTGCCAGCTTAGGACTTGGCGGTCATAATTCCCCGGATTTCGGCCGCTGTATCACACGGGGAAACTTCGCAACTACCAAATAGCCGCTCTGGCAACGCTCACATGATTAGAGAATGCCACGGCCAGAAGTTCTTGACAGGATACAGGAGGCCGAGCAGGAGGCCGACGAGATCGTCGAAGAGGCCGAACAAGACCGCGAAGACCGCATCGCGGAGGCTCGCGAGGAGGCCGACGAGATCCGCGAATCCGCGCGGGAAGAGGCCGAGGCGGCTGCCGAGGACCGTCTTGAATCGGCTCGCGAAGAGATCGAGGCCGAACGCGAGCAAATCATCGAAGACGGTGAGAGCGCTCGCGACGACCTCGAACAGCAGGCAAGTGAACAGATCGACGAGGTAGTCGAATACGTCACAGACCTGTTTGAGGAGGCGGTGCATGCTCAGACCTGAGAAGATGTGCCGCGTCTCGGTGACGGGGTCGAAACGCGCGATGGAGCAGACTATTGAGGCCGTCCACGACCTCGATATGCTCCACGTCACCGAGTATGATGGCTCCTGGGACGGATTCGAACCGGGGAACTCGCTTACCGGAACCAACGAGGTTTCGGACAAGCTTGTCACGGTTCGCTCGCTACAGTCCATTCTGGACGTCAGTGAGGAGGACGCCGGCCCAACCCGAGTTGTCACCGACGAGGCGATCGAGGAGCAACTCGACGAGGTTCGGACAGCGGTCAACGAACTCGACGACCGGCGCGACGATGTCCGGGACGAACTCCGGGCTGTTGAGGACCAGATCAACACGATGGCGCCGTTCGTTGCGCTGGGAATCGATCTCGACCTGCTCCGTGGCTACGACTCGCTGTCAGTCGTCGTCGGTGAGGGTGACAGCGACGAGATCGAGGCCGTCCTCACAGAGAGCGACATCGGCACGTTCGAGTTGTTCACCGAGGACAGCGTCGTCGCCGTGTTCGCACAGGCCGACGAAGACGCCCTGCAGGACGCACTGGTTGGGGCGACGTTCTCCCGGCTCGAAGTGCCGGAGGGCGACGGCAACCCGACATCATATCTCGAAGAGCTGGAACACGAGAAACAACAGCTCGAATCGAAGCTCTCGACAGTTGAGGACGAACTCAACGAACTCCGCCTCGACCACGCCGGGTTCCTGCTCGCCGCCGAGGAGAAACTGGCTATCGAGGCCCAGAAGG
Organism: Haloarcula sp. JP-Z28; assembly: GCF_011440255.1. Lineage (NCBI taxonomy): Archaea > Methanobacteriati > Methanobacteriota > Halobacteria > Halobacteriales > Haloarculaceae > Haloarcula > Haloarcula sp. JP-Z28. The sequence continues at coordinate 27,513 of NZ_JAAOHT010000035.1, forward strand.
GCGAAGCGCCACTCACCTTCGCAACGACGGAAAACGCCTTCATCGCCGAGGGCTGGATTCCGAACGAGCGCTATGAGGCGTTCGAGCGGGCCCTTTCGAGTACTGTCGGCGATGCTGTCGACATCGACCGAATCGAGATTGCCGAGTACAATAGTGAGGGGCACGCGGAGTCTCACGAAGAAGTCGAGCGCGAGGGCGGCAACGGCGGCGAACCCGTCGGCAGTTCCGTCGACGCTCCTGAGCCGGAGAGCGAGAGCCAACCGCAGGAGACCGTCGCTGACGGCGGTGTCATCACGATGGGTGACGACGCGCCGCCGGTTATTCAGGACAATCCGAGCGGTGTCCGGCCCTTCGAAGATCTCGTCGAGGTCGTCAACCGACCGAAGTACGGCGAGTTTGACCCGACAGTCGCCTTCTTCCTGACGTTCCCGGCCTTCTTCGGGTTCATGATCGGTGACCTCGGCTACGGGCTGTTGTATCTGGCGCTGGGCTATGGGCTGTACTCGAAGGTCGACAGTGACGTGTTGAAGAGCCTCGGTGGCGTCGGTATGTGGGCTGGTGGGTTCACCGCGCTGTTCGGTGTGCTGTACGGCGAATTCTTCGGGCTTCACCAGCTTGGAGAAATTGTCTGGGGTGGCAGTCCGCCGATGCACAAGGGCCTCCAGCCGACCTACTCCGGCTACGCGCTGGCCTGGCTGACGATGAGCCTGCTCGCCGGGACGGTTCACCTCGCTGCGGGTTGGATCTTCGACTTCGTCGAGAACCTGAATCACGGCCTCTGGGACGCGATCACCGAGAGCGGGTCCTGGCTGCTGATGCTATTCGGCCTCTGGGCGTGGGTGTTCTCCGGCGCGAACGGCGCAGCACCTGACTTCCTCTACACCGCCGAGGCAGGAGTCTTCGCCGGGAACCCGTACGCGTGGGGCTTCACGGGACTGCCAGCAATAAACCTCTTCACGATTCCGGGACTGGGCGCGCCGTTCTCGGCGTGGCTCATCCTCTTCTTCGCTGGTCTCGTCCTGCTGGCGCTTGCCGACCCCATTGAGGTCGTCGAGTTCCTCAACGTGCTCGTGAACGTTCTGTCGTACACACGACTGGCCGCTGTACTGCTGGCCAAGGCAGGGATGGCCTTCGTGGTCAACCTGCTGTTCTTCGGCGCCTACTCCCACCATGGGGAATTCCACTTCCTCATCGGGCACGGGCCCGAATGGGCGGTCGCCGAATACGGCGCGGAAGCGATCATGTTCCCCGGGCTCGTTCACTCTGGTATCGCCGGCGCGCTGGTCGGTGTTCTCATCCTCGTGATCGGTCACCTGCTCGTGCTGGTGCTCGGTATCACCAGCGCCGGACTGCAGGGCGTCCGACTTGAGTACGTGGAGTTCTTCGGCAAGTTCTTCGAAGGCGGCGGGAAGCGGTACAACCCGTTCGGCTACGAACGCAACTACACGACTGAGGACTGATCGCGCGCTTCCTTTCTTGTCGGGCTAATTGTCGCTGTTTACTGCCGGTTTTGCCAATTGCGTCGCGGGTGTCGACTGCTACACGCTCACAACCGACTACAGCTGAGCCCCTAAACCGCCCGAACAGCACGCTGACGAACCGTTTTGGGAAGCTTTATGAACTACGTGGATTCACATACGCCTGTTCGGACACGAGCAATTCCAGAGACTACACATCCATGATCGAAACCATCGCACTCCTTGTCAACGCAGTACTGCAGGAAGGTACCGCCAGTGCTCCAGCTATTCCGGCTTCAGCCGGCGCAGCACTCGCAGTCGGACTCGCCGCGCTCGGTTCGGGGTATGCGGAACGTGGGATCGGGGCCGCCGCCGTCGGCGCAATCGCAGAAGACGAGAGCATGTTCGGCCGCGGGCTCATCCTGACAGTCCTGCCGGAAACGCTCGTCATTCTCGCGCTTGTCGTCGTCTTCGTCGTCTAACAACACTCCGTTTTTTCCAATAATGAGCCTTCAAACAGTCGTAGAGGATATCCGCGACGAGGCCCGCGCGCGTGCTCAGGAGATTAGCGACGCGGCCGACGAACGTGCCGAGGAGATTATCGCCGACGCCGAGGCTGACGCCGACCAGATCCGCGAGGAACGCGAGGCTGAGGTCGAGCGGACCATCGAGCAGGAGCGAGAGCAGCGACTCTCCTCTGCGAAGCTCGAGGCCAAACAGGCTCGACTCAACGCCCGGCGTGACATCCTCGAAGACGTTCACGGCGACGTCGAGGACGCGCTTGCGGCCCTCGAAGGGGACAGACGAGAGGAACTGACACGCGCACTGCTTGACGCCGCTGTCGATGAATTCGACGACAGCGACGAGCTGTCGGTGTATGGCCGTGCGTCGGACCAGTCGCTTCTCGAGGATGTACTCGATGACTACGACGGCGCGACGTACGCCGGTGAGCGGGATTGCCTCGGCGGCGTCGTCGTCGAGAGCAACGCGTCACGAGTCCGTGTGAACAACACGTTTGATTCCATCCTTGAGGACGTCTGGGAGGACAACCTGAAAGCAATTAGCGACCGCCTGTTCGAAGACCAATGAGTTCGCGAACGGGAACGAGCGGCCAGGGAAGCAACTACGAGTACGTCATCGCACGGGTCCGTGCCCGCAGTGCGTCCCTGTTCGACGATGACGACTACCGGAAGCTGGTCCGCATGGGGACGGGCGAAATCGCCCGCTTCATGGAGGAAACGGAGTACGAGACCGAAATGAATGCGCTCGGCTCCCGGTACGACGGCGTCGACCTCGTCGAGTACGCGCTGAACCGCAACCTCGCGAAACACTTCGACGACCTGCTTCGCTGGTCTGAGGGCGCGCTGTACGACTACATTGCCCGTTACCTGCGGAAATTCGACGTGTGGAACGCCAAAACTGTCATCCGCGGGCTCTACTCGGACGCGGAGCGGACGGAGATCGAGGACGACCTCATCCGGGCCGGTGAGTTCACTGACCGGCGCATCGAGGACCTGCTGAACGCCGGCTCTATCGAGGAGGTCGTCGAGCAACTCGACGACACAATCTTCGGCGAGTCGCTGGCCGAAGCGTTCGACGTGTACGAGGAAAGCGGCGTCCTCGTGCCGCTGGAGAACGCGCTCGACCGCGCGTTCTACGAAACGCTGCTGTCGGGGCTTCCGGACAACCCAGAGATCGACAGCCCGACCGGGCTGTACGTGGAGTTTCTGGAGACGGAAGTCGACTTCCGCAACCTCCGGAACGCGCTCCGGCTGGCCCGAACTGGCGCGGACATCGACCCCTCGGAGTACTTCATCGAGGGCGGCCAGCTGTTCGACGCACAGGAGGTCGCACAGCTGTCGACGAATCTCGACCAACTGGTCAGTGCCGTTCGCGAGAGCAAGTACGGCGACGACCTCGATCAGGCCCTGTCGGCGCTTGAAGAGGCCGACAACCTCATCGACTTCGAGCGGGCGCTTGACGCGGCGCTGCTCGAATACGCCGACCGGCTCTCGAACCGATATCCGCTGTCGGTCTGTCCGGTGTTGTCCTACGTCCTCGCGAAGGAACGCGAGGTCGACAACATCCGGGCCATTGCCCGCGGTCGCGAGGCCGGCCTCGGCCCCGACGAAATCGAACAGGAGCTGGTGATACTATGAGCCAGGAAATAGGTGTCATCGGAAGTCCGGAGTTCACGACGGGCTTTCGGTTGGCCGGCGTCCGCAAGTTCGCGGACGTGCCTGCTGACGAGAAAGACGAGCAGCTCGACGACGCCGTCGAGGAGATGCTCAACGACGACGACGTCGGTATCGTCGTGATGCACGACGACGACCTGTCACATCTCTCTCGCGGTGTCAGGCAGGACGCGGAGACGAGTGTCGAGCCGGTGATGGTCACGCTCGGCGGCGGCACTGGGAGCGGCGGACTGCGTGAACAGATCAAGCGAGCCATCGGTATCGACCTGATGGACGAGGACTAACCATGAGTCAAGCAACAGACACAGACGTCCGCGAGGACGGCATTATCGAAAGCGTCTCGGGACCGGTCGTAACGGCTCGGGACCTCGACGCCCGGATGAACGACGTCGTTTACGTCGGCTCGGAAGGGCTGATGGGCGAGGTCATCGAGATTGAAGGAAATATCACCACGATTCAGGTGTACGAGGAGACCTCCGGTGTCTCCCCCGGCGAACCCGTCGAAGGGACGGGCTCGCCCCTCTCCGTGGACCTCGGGCCGGGTATGCTCGACGCCATTTACGATGGTGTCCAGCGCCCGCTCGATGTGCTCGAAGAGAAGATGGGGTCGGCGTTCCTCGACCGTGGTGTCGACGCGCCGGGCATCGACCTGGAGAAGACCTGGGAGTTCACCCCTGAAGTCGAGGAAGGCGACGAGGTCGAGGCCGGCGACATCGTCGGCACCGTCCCCGAAACGCCGAGTATCGACCACAAGGTGATGGTCCCGCCCGACTCCGAGGGTGGCGAAGTCGTCGCCATCGAATCGGGCAACTTCAACGTCGAAGAGACCGTCGTCGAACTGGATAACGGCGAAGAAATCCAGATGCACCAGGAGTGGCCGGTGCGCCAGCAGCGACCAACCGTCGAGAAGGAGACCCCGACGGAACCGCTCATCTCCGGCCAGCGCGTGCTCGACGGGCTGTTCCCGATTGCGAAGGGCGGAACGGCCGCCATTCCCGGTCCGTTCGGGTCCGGGAAGACGGTCACCCAGCACCAGCTCGCCAAGTGGGCCGACGCGGACATCGTCGTCTACGTCGGCTGTGGCGAGCGTGGCAACGAGATGACTGAGGTCATTGAGGACTTCCCGGAACTCGAGGACCCGACCACCGGCAACGCGCTGATGGACCGGACCTGCCTCATCGCCAACACGTCGAATATGCCCGTCGCGGCACGCGAATCCTGCGTGTACACGGGGATTACCATCGCGGAGTACTTCCGCGACATGGGGTACGACGTGGCGCTGATGGCTGACTCCACCTCACGGTGGGCCGAGGCCATGCGTGAGATTTCGTCCCGACTTGAGGAGATGCCGGGTGAGGAGGGGTACCCCGCGTACCTCTCCGCTCGCCTGAGCGAGTTCTACGAACGTGCCGGGTACTTCGAGAATATCAACGGCACCGAGGGCTCCGTCTCAGTTATCGGGGCCGTCTCACCGCCGGGCGGGGACTTCTCCGAGCCGGTCACCCAGAACACGCTGCGTATCGTCAAGACGTTCTGGGCGCTCGACGCCGACCTGGCCGAACGCCGGCACTTCCCCTCTATCAACTGGAACGAGTCGTACTCGCTGTATCGCGACCAGCTCGACCCGTGGTTCGAGGACAACGTCCGAGCCGACTGGCCGGAGACGCGCCAGTGGGCTATCGACACGCTGGACGAGGAAGCGGAACTGCAGGAGATTGTCCAGCTCGTCGGGAAGGACGCGCTGCCGGAGGACCAGCAGCTGACGCTCGAGATCGCCCGCTACCTGCGCGAGGCGTGGCTCCAGCAGAACGCCTTCCACGACGTGGACACGTTCTGTGAGCCCGAGAAGACCTACCGCATCATGGACGCCGCCAAGACGTACAACGATGCGGCCTTCGAGGCGCTGGATGCCGGTGTCCCCGTCGAGGAGATCACCGACATCGACGCCGCGCCGCGGCTCAACCGTATCGGCGTGCAGGAAGACTACAACGAGTACATCGACGACCTCGAAGACGACATCGAGTCTCAACTGCGGGAGCTGTACTAACAATGAAAGAGTATCAGACAATCACAGAGATCAGCGGACCGCTGGTGTTCGTTGAGACTGACGAACCGGTCGGCTACGACGACATCGTCGAAATCGAGCTCAGCGACGGCGAGACCCGCCGTGGCCAGGTGCTCGAATCCGCAAGCGACTACGTCGCCATTCAGGTGTTCGAGGGGACCGAAGGTATCGACCGCGATGCCTCGGTTCGCTTCCTTGGCGAGACGATGAAGATGCCCGTTACCGAGGACCTCCTCGGGCGGGTCATGGACGGGACCGGCCAGCCGATCGACGGCGGCCCGGAGATCGTCCCCGACGAACGCCGTGACATCGTCGGTGAGGCAATCAACCCGTTCTCCCGGGAGTACCCTGAGGAGTTCATCCAGACAGGCGTCTCGGCCATCGACGGCATGAATACGCTCGTCCGCGGGCAGAAGCTGCCGATCTTCTCCGCCTCCGGCCTGCCACACAACGACCTGGCGCTCCAGATCGCGCGACAGGCGACGGTGCCGGAAGAGGAAGACGGCGAAGACGACGAGGGTTCGGAGTTCGCTGTCATCTTCGGTGCGATGGGTATCACGGCCGAAGAGGCGAACGAGTTCATGGACGACTTCGAGCGCACCGGCGCGCTGGAACGCTCCGTCGTCTTCATGAACCTCGCGGATGACCCGGCCGTCGAGCGGACGATTACGCCGCGGCTGGCGCTGACCACCGCCGAGTACCTCGCCTTCGAGAAGGACTATCACGTGCTGGTCATCCTGACGGACATGACCAACTACTGTGAGGCACTGCGTGAGATCGGTGCCGCGCGTGAGGAGGTCCCGGGCCGGCGTGGCTACCCCGGCTACATGTACACTGACCTGGCACAGCTCTACGAGCGTGCCGGTCGGATCGAGGGCCGCGAGGGCTCTGTGACCCAGCTCCCGATCCTGACGATGCCGGGCGACGACGACACGCACCCGATTCCGGACCTGACCGGGTACATTACTGAGGGCCAGATCTACATCGACCGCGACCTCAACAGCCAGGGCATCCAGCCGCCGATCAATGTCCTGCCGAGCCTGTCGCGGCTGATGGACGACGGCATCGGCGAGGGGCTGACCCGCGCCGACCACGCTGACGTGAAAGACCAGATCTTCGCCGCCTACGCAGAGGGTGAGGACCTCCGCGACCTCGTGAACATCGTCGGTCGCGAGGCGCTGTCGGAACTGGACAACAAGTATCTGGACTTCGCCGACCGCTTCGAGGAGGAGTTCGTCGATCAGGGGACCGACACGGCCCGCAGTATCGACGAAACGCTCGAACTCGGCTGGGACCTGCTCTCGATGCTTCCGAAAGATGCGCTGAACCGCATCGACGAGGACCTCATCGAGGAGCACTACCGCGAGGACGAGACCGCCGAAACCGTCGAGGCCTGACGCGACGGCTTACTTTCTCCGGCATCCCTCAATCTATACCATATATTTTGGGTACGCGACTGTTTAGCGTTGACCTCCTACACTAGAATGCACTATGCCAGCACCAGGGAGCGAAGGAATTTGGCTGTGGTTAGGTACAGCGGGCATGTTCCTCGGCATGCTATACTTCATCGCGCGCGGCTGGGGCGAAACTGACGGCCGGCGTCAGAAGTTCTACATCGCGACAATACTGATCACGGCAATCGCGTTCGTGAATTACCTCGCGATGGCGCTTGGCTTCGGCCTGACGTTCATCGAGTTCGGCGGCGAACAACACCCCATCTACTGGGCGCGATACACCGACTGGCTGTTCACAACGCCGTTGCTGCTGTATGACCTCGGACTGCTTGCAGGTGCAGACCGCAACACCATTTACTCGCTCGTCAGCCTCGACGTGCTGATGATCGGTACTGGTGTGGTCGCAACGCTGAGTGCAGGCAGTGGCGTGCTGTCTGCCGGTGCAGAACGGCTGGTCTGGTGGGGTATCAGCACTGCCTTCCTGCTGGTCCTGCTGTACTTCCTGTTCAGTTCGCTGTCTGGCCGGGTTGCAAACCTGCCCAGTGACACGCGAAGCACGTTCAAGACGTTGCGCAACCTCGTCACTGTCGTCTGGCTGGTCTACCCAGTCTGGTGGCTCGTCGGCAGTGAGGGGCTTGGCCTCGTCGGTATCGGAATCGAGACGGCCGGCTTCATGGTCATCGACCTCGTCGCGAAGGTCGGCTTCGGTATCATCCTGCTCCGGAGCCACGGCGTGCTCGACGGCGCGGCCGAGACGACCGGAACTGGCGCAACGCCTGCAGACGACTAACCGCGACCGTTCGTCGACTTCGCTTTTTTGCGTGTCAGTCCGGAAGCGGCAGCGCTCGAACCGAAATAACTGGAAACCGTTAACTGCCTACGTCGAAAAAAGACCCGTAATGGCTAAGGACGTCAAACCCACGCGCAAGAATCTGATGCAGATCGAGGACCGCATCGAGCTGTCCGAGCGTGGGCACGACACGCTGGAGAAGAAGCGTGACGGCCTCATCATGGAGTTCATGGACATTCTGGACCAGGCACAGGACGTCCGTGAAGACCTCGACGGCTCCTACGAGCGGGCCCAGCGCGCGATCAACATGGCCCGGGCGATGGAGGGCGACGTGGCCGTCCGTGGGGCCGCCGCAGCACTGAAAGAACACCCCGAACTGACGACCCAGTCCAAGAACATCATGGGCGTCGTTGTCCCGCAGATCGAGTCCAGCAAAGTCCGGAAATCGCTGGACGAGCGTGGGTACGGCGTCATGGGGACCTCGGCCCGCATCGACGAGGCTGCCGAGGCCTACGAGGAACTGCTCGAAAATATCATCCTTGCCGCCGAAGTCGAGACGGCGATGAAGAAGATGCTCGAGGAGATCGAGACCACGAAGCGCCGTGTCAATGCCCTCGAATTCAAACTCCTGCCAGACCTCTACGACAATCAGGAGTACATCGAGCAGAAACTCGAAGAGCAGGAGCGCGAAGAGATCTTCCGCATGAAGAAGATCAAAGCCAAGAAGGAAGAAGAGGAAGACGCGTTAGCGGCCGAAGAGGAAGCGGAAGAAGAGCCCGAAGCGGTCACTGCTGACGACTGAACAGGGGACCCGTCCTGACCGGTATCGTTTTTGCGCTTTCCCGTTCCTGTTGAGTATGTCCTGTCCCGACTGCGGTGGCGACCTCGTTTCGTTCCCAGTTCCAGACGACCTCCAGCAGCTTCTCCCCGGAAACGAACCGGGCGCTGGCGTCTGCCGGTCCTGTCTGGCGCTTTACCCGGAAACGGAGCCGCCCGCTGCTGTGCCCGACCTCTCGGATCTGGACGGTGCAATTCCCGATGCCGACGGCGCAGCGGTCCCGCTGGTGTTGCTGGTCGGACTGCTCGATTCGCTCGCGATGCACCGTGAGGAGATCACCGCGTTACTGGAGCGAGTCGAACGCGAGGGCGTCGATCCGCTGCTGGTACTGGACCGTCTCGACGCCAGCTACGGCGAGGCGGCCCACGTCGACCTCGGTCGCCGCCGTCGGCAACTCGAACAGTTGCTGTGAGCGGACAGGTCGACCGTTTCACCCACGCCCTGAGAGACGGCTCTAACGTCGCGCGTTTCGGTGGAGCCGGTGGTGGTGGTGCCATCGGTCAAAGACATACAGAGAGAAGAGAACGACTGGCGCGTTAGACGCCCGTCGAGTAGCGCAGCAGGCCGGCGACGCCACCGAAGGCGGTCAGCAGCTGTTCGCCTTTCTCGAAGTCAGTGGAGATAAATACCGTCTCAGTGCCGCGCTGGTCGGCCAGTTCCATCAGGTGGTCGATGGCGTCTTCACGCTCGCCGTCGTCAGCGTCGACCGTGGCCCCACAGCGGGAGCACTCGTGGTCGTCAGTCCCGGCGCTGCTGTTGATGAGGTCGTACTCATCGTGGCCGTTCTCGCAGGTGTAGGCGACCACGTCTTTCCGGAGGTCCTCGGAGATGAGCAGCTGTTCGACCGCGCCCATGTTGAGGTTCTGGCGCGTCTGGTCGAACCCGTAGGTGGCCTTGTCCCCGTTGTGGAGCTGCTTGAAGAAGTCCTCCATGAGCTCCTTGTCCCGGAGCATCTCGTGTTCGGCCAGCACATCGTCGGCCGCGTCCACGAGGTCGTACAGCCCTGACTCGTCGGTGTAGGCCACGTCGAACTTCCCGAGCACCATGTCCTGTAGCTCGTGGTGGAGATAATCGCCGTCGAGGAACTCGTCTTTTGTCGGTGAGGGGCCGCCGACGAGGATCCCGTCTATTTCGTGGCGGTCGGCGACGAACAGGTCGTTCGCCATGCCGGCGACCTCCTGATAGAAATTGTCGATGGCTTCCAACCGGAGGCGGGCGAAACGCTGGGCGGACTGACCACCTTTCCGCTGCTTGCCCGGGACCAGTGAGGAGGCGGACTTGACAGGCTCGACGCGTTTGCCCTTCAGCCAGCCGACGTTTGCCTCGCGCCGGTCGAGCACGATGAGCCCGAACAGCCCTTTGTCTGCCAGCATGTGCTCCAGCGGCTCGGTGAGGAACTCCGAGTCACAGTGGTAGCGGAACGATTCGATGGGGTCTGGTGGGGATTCGAGGACCTTCGTCACCATGTCGGTCCGGCCGCCGCCGGTATCGAACGCGCCCGAGAACACGACCAGTCCGTTGTCGGGTGGCCGCACGTCGTAGTACCGGAGTCGGTCCTTGATCGAAGTGAGCGCGTCTTGCACCGCTGTCCGAGTGTCCTTCGATTTGATGTTCGAAGCTTCGGAGTGTTCCTGGGTGACGTGGGCGACGACGTCGCTGATCAGCTTGTCTTCGGGGATGTAGATAGAGACGAGTTGGGTGCCCGAACCCTGGTACCCTTTGAGTTCCTCTATGACCTTCCGGAACTCGTATTTCTGCTTGTCAGATTGTTCCTGTTCCTGCTGCTCGCTCATTACTCTATGTTGGCCAAGGTGGCGTAAGAACCTGTTGACAGCGAGGGGCGCGAACGGAGTGAGCGGTCCTCGTGCCGGAACGGCGACCGACTCAGCTCTGCTGACGAGCCAGCGCGGCAGCCGAGAGCAGTGCGATAACTGCGACGAGCACGGTAAAGCCGGGACCGGACCCGGCCGTGGGTTCGTCTCTTGATTCGCCATCAGTGCCGCCGACGCTGTCAGCCATGGTTGCCGTCGCTGCCGTCCCGTCGGTTACGGTCGATTCGGCGGTGGCAGTCGTCGGCTGTTCTGGTTCGGCGGTGGCAGTGGGGTTGACGGTCGCTGTCGGTGTTTCGCTTTCGGGCGTATCCTGTTCGGTGGTTGTCGTCGCCTCAGTAGTGGTTTCGCCATTGCCGCTGTCTCCGCCGTTGCTGCTCGAACCCGACACTGAGAGGGTGTCCGTCTCCGAGAGCGACTGGCCGTTGCCGCCGTCTGTGGTGACGGTGAGGTCGTAGTCGCCGCCGCTGTCAGCAGTGATGTCGTAGGTGACAGTCGTGGTCGTTCCGCCGGCGATGTCTCCACTCGCTGTCCCGGACGCTAGCGAGTACGAGTAGCCGTCGGAATCAGCGACTGAGACGGTGTAGCTCGTCGACGTGTCGCCGCTGTTGTGGACGACAGCGTCGACGGTGGTCGTCTCGCCGTCATCGAGGTCGGTCGAGCCGACCGAGGTCGTCAGCGAGAGACTGGCGGGGCTGAGCACGTCGAGGCCGGTCTGTCTGGTGTCTGAGTAGGTGTTTGTGCCGCCGGACTCATCGGCGGTGACGGACACCGACACCTCGCCGTTGTAGTCACCGGTGGCGTCGGCAGTGCAGTCGAACGTGGCTGACCCGCTGCCGTCGCTGAGTCCGATGGTCTGTGAGCCAGACGGCGAGCAGGACAGTCCATCCGGAGTGGAGAGCGTCGCTTCGACGTTCTGGATGCCATCGCCGGACACTGACGCGTCGATGGTGAAGCTATCGCCCTGCGTGTCTTTGCTCGGCGAATATCAAAGATAATAATTATCATGGGTAACAGTAGCGTGCAAAACTGACAGTGTATAGACGTTACAGCACTGTCTCCGGTATGCAGCGAACCGTTTGTGACGAGATGGATGACAATCGAATTTATATGACTGCCTGCATTGTACCCAAGCAATCAGACTATGGCGGGGTATGTGTGTACGATTGCAGGCGGCAAGGGCGGCGTCGGGAAGACGACGACCGCGGTAAATCTCGGGGCCGTCTTGCAGGAGATGGACTACGACGTGGCCGTCGTCGACGCAGATCTGGGGATGGCGAATCTCGGCTCGATGCTCTCCGTGGAGCCCGAAAA
>NZ_JAAOHT010000036.1:0-39174 GCF_011440255.1 Haloarcula sp. JP-Z28
TGCATACTCGTGAATCTCTGGGCCATCGTATGTGTCTTGAGCGAATGCACGCAGTTCGTCAAGCTGTCGTTGTGGGTCTTGGTCTGTTGTTGAGACACGGGCATAGATCCCGATTTTAGACATACTTCTTGCGGCGGGGGCTGAGTATATGAACTACCCACCTTTTCGCGGAGCCGTAGAAAGCACTACCCTTCTGCTGCCGAAACCGATTCATTCCCAATTATCAGTTGATGTGACTGACTGACAAAAAGTGCTTCCAGCAGCATACTAGTCATTGAATTCTCTTTTCACATAGTGGAGCAGATTATCCGCTGCAAATGTGGGAATGAAATCCTGTAGTAGTGTATCCCGCTCCACGTTTCTACCCTCAGAGACATCCCCTTCAATCGTGTTGAGACGGATGGCTTCTTTCTCTATGACGGGAGAAATATCCACTTTCGGAGTTGCCTCTCTCGTCTCTCCTGTTTCTAAATCTTTCATCCAAAGCGTCCATCGCAAACCGTCGGTCCCGATACCGACTAAGTATCGTTGGTCGACGTCGCGTAGATACTTGCAAGAAGTATCCTCTTCAAGATACTCTCTGATATCATCGGTAGCCTTCTGCAGCGTGTCATATAATACGTCTCACGCTCTCTAACTGTCGTTTAGACAGCCCTGACCTCGCGCTTAACTCCGTGGTTTCGCCATTCACTAGTTCTATTCAACATAGAAGGTGTGAATTATATTTGTTGAGAACTATTGTATGACAGGCTCTCCAGAGCTACGTACTCCATCCTACGCCTGAGAGAAAGTTCCACCGGCGTCGACAGGCCCTGTTATTTGTGCCTTCTTACCGAGAGAAAGTTCCACCGGCGGTGACAGACCCTTTTATTTTTGCCTGCTTACCGAGAGAAACGTCTCCACTGGCGGTGACAGACCCTTTTATTTTTGCCTGCTTACCGAGAGAAACGTCTCCACTGGCGGTGACAGACCCTTTTATTTTTGCCTGCTTACCGAGAGAAACGTCTCCACCGGCGTTGACAGACCCTTTTATTTTTGCCCTCTTACCGAGTGAAACGTTTCCACCAGCCTCCACAGACTGCTTGACTTTCGCTTTTGAATTAAGAACCACGCAGCCGGCGGCATTAATATGGTTGTGAACTATTACGTTTGACAACAGCTCCACAGTCTTGCCTTCGTCAATGGTCTCTTCAGTATCTTCTTGAATTACCAGACGTGGGCCGGCACAAGGATTAGTTACCTCAACTGGTGTCGACCGTGACAGCGATACACTAAAATCTCCGGTCGCTGTGTCAACGGCCTCTAAAGTGAACTCAATCTGGTCGGGTTGTTTTGCTGGGTTCACATCGACAGTGAACTTGGCTTCTCTTTCGGAGGGAATCGGCTGCTGTTGGGTGTCGGTAGGAATCGTAACGCCGTCGATATCTTCGGTAAGACTAATATCAACACGCAACCGCTCTGTTGTGTTGTTCGTTACTGTGACGAGTGGGCTCCCAATAGTTGCCTCAACCGGCTTCTCGACATCAACTCCAACGAGCGCAGACGTATCATCAGCGGTGTCGATATTGGTCTCTCGTTTAGCAGCCACATTCGAGAAGGCCCCCGTAACATGGATACTCGCTCCGCTGAGGCCACCGCCCACAAGCGACAGGAGTAATCTTCGTCGACTCAGGAGGCTACTTGACTCGCCTCGACTCCGGTTTCGGTGTTTAGACATGGAAGTGCGCTAGTGTCCGGTACAGCAATAATTTCAATCCGGAGGAATATAACATCTCTTGTCTTCTGGAAGGTGTATAATAGTTTTCTGACATAAACAGTATTCAAGAGAATACTGGTTGAGTAGTTCAGGTCGAGCAATGCTCTGCTGCAGTAACGTAGCAGTGCTATCTAATGGTTGGTACATCGAGATCCGGGACCAGTCGATACCCAGTCACTGTACCGACGGCGGTAGAAACCGTGAGCGCCGTGACTAACTGCGAAACCGGGCCGAGACCAGCGCTTGAAGCCGCTGATACGGCAAGCACTGTGAACACGAGCGCGGTAAGGCCGATTATCGCTTCCCGGACGGCGACACGGCGGAATCGGCGACGGCGGTCGCTTGGGTGCGTCTGGAGCACCGGGAGGACACTATGATATCGCGTTTGCACAAGGTAGTTCGTCACTACAGCGAGCAAGCCAGCGACGGTCGTCCATAGTCCCCAGCCAATACCAAATATCGGATCAAACTTGAGCGAAAATCCGCTCGGTTCTGCCGACTGCTGGTCTCCGGGTGACGGCGACACAGGTTCGGCCCCACCGCCAGCCACGGCTTCCGCCTCGTCCTGGGTGTCAACAGGCGTTACGGCCGGTTCATCGGTCGATATATCGACCTCAGTACCACCGCCACCGCCCCCGCTGGCAGGCGTTTCAGTCGGGTCATCCGCCGGCGTCACAGTCCCGGGGCTGACACCGCCCCCGCCGCCCACACTGCCGCCACCGCCTCCACCACCGCCGCCTCCGCCAGTACTTGGCTCGGCATCTGGAATTTCCATTGTGTAGGTCACTGTCTCCGAAAGAGACGCCGGGCTGTCAGCCGTTGTTGTCACAGCAAACCCGAGCGTTGCTTGTTCGTCTGGATCGAGGGTAAGTGTATTATTCGCTTCATCGACCGACTCGCGTGCGCCTGTGTCTGTGCTTCTGTAGATATCCAGCCACACACTATCGTGTTCAATCCGTATCGTCGCTGGTTCGTCACTACCGGTAACGCCCCCAAAACCGACAACAAACACATTGTCGAATACGGCCTTTGTACCGGAAATGACATCAACAGAGAGACGAAGCTCGCCGTTGCTGTCGAAGGATGCATAGCGATCACCATTGGGCGTGTCAGCCGGAGCCAGTGCAACCCCAGTGTCTTCCGCTGGAGCGAGATCATCAACTGGTCCTGAAAGTGGGACTGCGGCCGTAGAAATGACTGTTCCGCAGACGATGAGCGCGAACCCAAGAGCAACGTACCATTTCATATTATAGCTGAGAGAGACGACTTACGCAGACAATGCCAATGCCGGTCTCCACCTGCTACTCATCAGGTGGACTGCCGACTATGAACTATTGTAGTCCTCTTGGCGTGCTGCGAAAACGATTGAGTCTATATCACCGATTTCTGCGCCAGTGTGGTTCTGGAGATCGACGACAATTGTAAGCGTAACAGAAGCACCCTCGGCTAAGTTAACAGCGTTGTTGCCGTCGCTACCGACGATTGAACTCCCGCTTTGGCCTGTTTTAATATCTAGTGCACTTCCGACAAGGTCTTTTCCCGATGTGTCTCCATCGTACTCGGTCTTACTGGAATCTACTGAAAGACCGACATTCTTGTTGCTGTCATTAGTGACTTTAAGTGCATTCTTGAATGTGGTCGTCGCCTTTTCATTGAGATCGGTCTGTTTGAGTTTGATTACGGACGTGTCTGCTCCGTCTGGAGAGTCCGTAACAATAATGCCGTTCTTATCTTCAGGGGTACCACCATCAGCATCACTCAGCTTATTCGCTTCAAAACTCAACAGCGCTGTTGAATCATCAGAGGTCTGTACATTAACTGACCGGGTCGCCTCGACCGAGGAGAACGCACCGGAGCCAAACACGCCACCAACAGTCGCACTGAGCGACCCAAGTCCGAGCAGGACATTTCGTCGAGTTACTCGCATTTGTTATGCGATACAATGCTAGCCCACCAGTTACTATTGGCGTGCTTGAGCGGGGTTAAGGGTGCCCATTAATTCTTCAAGCACGGCTTTATCCCGGCTCAAGCAACCCAATAGTAAGTCCCCGGACCCTGTTGTAAGTGGTACGGCACGCACATAACGTGCTGACTAACGAACTATGAATCGCAGAAACGTACTTACGGGACTTGGTGGATTGGCAATTAGTGGTGGTGCACTCTTTGGCACAGGCGCATTCACGAGTGTCAGTGCAACACGCTCAGTTGAAGTGAACGTCTTCGGCGACAGTGGCGGGACAACGGGTCTCGTTGACGATGCAAACAGCGGTGAGGAAGCGAATATCGCAGAGACAATCACTGGAGGTAGTGGTGAGGATGAAACTGGTGGCGCTGTTGATGTACTTATCAATACAGCGAACAAGTCCATCTCTGTCGCAGGACCGGACGGAGGGGGTGTCAGCGCAACTGATCTGTTCCCGTCTGCCGCTAGCATTTACGACGATGCTATCGGTACCGAGTACGTGAGCCTTGTTGCCAACGACGTGACAATCGTTTTCGGTGACGAGCAAGGGCTCCCACCGAGTAGCTCAGTTGGGTTCAGCAACCTGTTTGCGTTCGTGCCAAACACAAATGGTACTGAGTTCGACGTTCGCTTCGAGAGCGATGCGGCAGCTGATGCAAGCCTCCTCACAGAGATAGGAGGAACAGGTCTTAACAGTGATGATGACACGAGTAATGATCCAAGCTTCACCATTAGTGGTGTGTCCGAACCTAATGGTCAATCAGCCATAGAGTCGGGAAGTATCACAGAACAGCCTGCTAGCGTCGACACCACAACGTCAGATAACACTAGTCAGACGCTCGATATAACTATCGAATAACTGTCATCGTAAGGACAGTCTGTCAGTTTACGGCTCAATCAAAAGCATATGCAGTTCTTTGGTGAAAATAGGGACATCCAGAGCGTCAGATTCGCGTTTAGTTTGCAGAACTGACGAGCGAAGCCTGGGTCGTCGTTGGATCGGGATCAAGCCCCAGCACGACCGATTTGGGGGATTGGTAACGCACTGATTCGGTCCCAGTAGTCAGTTTTTCCAGCGTCATCCCCTGCAGGTGAGCGACCAGCGACAAGACCGGTCGACAACTGGGGTGCTGGTCCAGCCACTCGTCGAACCGATCACCGCGTCCTGTCACAGCCAGCGTCAGTTCACCGCCGTAGTCGATCTCCTGGTGCCCCAATTCGTAGAGAACTTCCGCGATAACAGCCATTTCGTCGGAGAACGCCGGCCCGTAGGCCGTTGTGTCCACCTCAGGGGTAGGGGTTGCAGTCCGTAAATCGCCTTCCTCACCGTCGAATGGCAAGCAAATCCGCCATTCCGTCGCTCGACCCAGTCCAAGATCCTCGCGTTGGATGACGCCAGCGGCCTCGAGGTCGGCAAAGTACGTCTCGTTGTTCCGAAGCGTCTGTGTCGAGACGTCCAGAAGGTCGGCAAGGTCACCCGTCGCCAGGGGTTCATCGACATCCAGCAGTATCGCGACAGCCTCGGAGATCGACCGGGGGCCGAGATCGGGCAGGAGTTCGTCGACATCCAGCGTCGACAGCGCATACCGGAGATCGTCGGTCGTGAGGGTCCGTGGCTGGTCCGCCTCCCCGCCGAGGTGGAAGACAGCCCGCGCCGCAGCGAACGTTCCGCTCGTCAGGGCGTGCAAGATTGAGACCGTCTCTCGGGTCGGTTTCAACGATTTGAGGCTCAGTTGCCGGGACAGCGCAGTGGCGACGGCATCACGACGATCGCCATCGACGATATCGAGATTCAGCATGAACGCTGAGAACCCATCGGCGCCGTCCTGCAGATCCAGATGATCGTCAAGATCCTCGAGGTGGGGTCGCATCGAGTCGACCGTTGGGCCAGCCAAGACCCAGCTGCCGGTCGTGTCACCGGTTGGGTCCGCTGCGTCGACATCAGGCGTCGCGAGCAGTTGAGACCGTTTCTCTTCACGGTCCTCGTAGAGCACTCGGTACGCAGAATAGAGCCCGTAGCGGCTGGACACCGCAGTCTGGGTTGCGATCATCTTCGCGAGATTGTCTCGGCGAGTTCCATCTTCAACCGCCCAGTCAGGGATCTTGAGGACGCGAGTAATATCGATGCCAAGCATATCATAGATCCGGGTGACGGTTCCTAGCAGGCCGTGGGCGTTGCGCATCACCGTCGAGAGGCTCTCGTTCTCGTCGTCGTCGCCGTTGCCCTGGGCGTCGGTCGTCATCCGGAGTAGCTCATCACGAGCGTCTCGAAGCCGGGACCGGAGGCCTTCGGCGGTAGCGTCTTCATTCCGGAGGTAGCCCAGACACCCCCCATCGCGGAGGAGATACGGGTCAGACACCGGGAGTCCGTCCAGTCCAGAGCGATCTGGCCCGCCAGCAAGCCGATTCTGCGTTAAGACCTGCTGAAACGCCGGTTCCGAGAGTAACGCCGCACAAAGACGGACCACTGTGTAGACCTGGTAGCCGGCTGCTTCGACTTCGACAACGATCTCATCGCGTTCCTCCAGAAATGAGTAGCTGACCCCACGGGAATCCCCGGTCGAGTCGACCGTGCGGGAGCAAAGCGCGATTTCACCGGGAGCAGCCGCCGAGACGGCCCCGTCGTGGATGTGCCCGTCAAGGAATGAGACGGTCGGCGCGGTGTTGGAGCCGCCGCGGGTGGCGGTCGCGGCCTCGCCGTCGGGCCGGTCCCCTTCCTCTCTCTCGGTGGTTGGGGTGTACACGGTACTGTGCTGAGATTTTGGGGGGTCAGTAACGCCGGGTGAATCGGCCCGCTGGCCGGAACCCGCTCCCTGCTGGCTCTCGTCAGTACGGCCCGAACCGCCAGCAGACGGGACGTACGGCGAGTCAATCGAGAAGTCTGGGTGTTCGTCCAGCAGTGCATAGCCAGCCGGCAGCAACCGCACAGTCCGATCTCCGGAGCCATGAGATTTCACCAAGTCGAGGTCGGCCATACGCTTCACCCACGCGCGCAGCGCCTCACGAGAGGCCCACTCCAAGAGCGTGTGATTCTGCAGCGCGTCGTAGGTCAGTTGCTCTCTGTCAGCGTCTGCAACGGCGTAGAGACGCTTCCAGTCCTCGTGGCGTGCGCCACGGTCGGCAAGCAACTCCCGGACGTGCTGGCGGCGCTGGGCAGTTCTGGTCGACACGGAGTCGGAGCCATATAGGCGCGACTCCAGGGAGTGAGTCACGCTGGCCGGCAGCACGTCGTCGAACTCGGTCAGCAGATGACGCTGGACGCGCGGCGTTGCGTTAGTCAGGATCACGTCGAGGCCAGCACTCAATTCGACAAGGAACTCGATCAGCGACGAGCGCTGGGTTCGAGAGAGGTCCCACAGCTCACGCACGTCAACGGCAAGCGTTGGCTGGACGTCGGCGGCTTCAAGAATCGCGATCGGCCCCTCCAGTACATCAGCAAGCGATGAATGAGTCCCGATAGATGTTGTGCCACCGAGCTGGCGAGACACTTCTAGCAGCCGGAACCACTGCAACTGTGAGTCGGCTGCTTGGGCGGCGAGTGCTGCGTAGTGGTGTTCAGCACCAACGCCAGGAATCTCATCAGCGAGCGCCGTGACACCGCACTCTTCGATCAGTGTCGCCCGCCACTCGTCGCGAGGCACATCCGCGAGCAGTTGGCGTAGCGCTGTCAAGAGTGCATCCGAGAGTTGCGTCTGGGGTTCCCAGAGGCTTCGATTGAGAGCCCGCGGGCTGGACACGGCATCTGGACCCAGCCTCAGACCTACTGTGGAGTCTATCGACCCCTCGGGGCGAACAGTGATACTCGTCATTTGCGTCGAGTACGACCTTCTAACGGCTCTCTGGCGACACGAATAGGCCCGAACTGCGCAGAGATGGCTCTCGCTGTTCGGGCACAACGCTTATTCTATCCCGGTCAGAAACAGTAGGTGAGAACAACTGAGCGTTCGTCACCTTCTCAGCCGAGGTCGGTGGGACGACCCCGGCATCCTGCCTCTTACCGATTAGCGGTGAGTGTCTTCTCTGTGCTTGATGTTGAATCGGTTTGGTCGGCTGTGTGTTAAGTACGTCGGCTATTGTAACGGGTTGCGTCAGACGTTCGTCTGACGATTTGCAGGCTCTCATTGTGCCACCTCTGCGCTGACCTGCATCCGCAGACGTTCAGTCGCACTCTCGCTGCGGGCGTGTTCGTCGAGGACGATCACGTCGATGACGTCACCGGACCGGGGCCACGCTGCCACGACAGCGACGAGATCGCCGTCGGCGACGGTCGACCTATCGATAGCTCCGTAGAGGTCACGAATGAGCGCCCACGGACTGTCGAGTGCAGCCTTCGCGTCAGCTTCGTCTTCCGGAACCCACTCCAGCACAGAGCCGTGCTGATTGCGACGAGCACGGACCCGCAAGCGGACTGGGTCAGACATCAGTCTGCCCCCGCGTTGCATCTCTGGCAGCCGCGGACCAGTTGTGACAGTCGAAGCACTGGGTTGCGTGTGGTTCGTCGCGAGATTCCGGTGCGCCATCGTACCACTCCCGGTCGACAGTCTCAGGGTCGAACGATTCCCCACACATCGTCAGACCGGAAACCCACTCGAAGCAGATCCCGGAGTGGCCGTTGTCGAGGTTGACAGCCCAGCCGGTCGGGCTAAGCGTCTGATTCGCCGCCGTCATGCCAGATCACGCTCCTCAAGCAACTCGTCACGGCGGCCGTACAGCACCTCACTGTGGCACTTTTCGCATGGGACGCCACTGTCCAGCCGGTCCCGTGCGGCCTGTGTGACTGCTTGTGGATCGTCCACTTCTGTGAATCCCGTCCACTGTTCGTTGGCAATCGGGAAGTAGTGGTCAGCACAGTAGAGGTGGAACTCTGCCTGGTCGTTCCACCAGATGTGTGTCGCCTGCGGGAGGTCATCGTCGTCCAGTTCGGCATCGATAGCCTCCATCAACCAGTCTTGAGCGTCGAAGAACCGCTCTACTGTGCCGGGCTCTGCTTTGGTAAGGTCGATACCCTCGAACGATTTGAGTTCGTCGAGGATCGACTCGATATCGGCTTCGGAGACGCGCCCGCCGTCGGACATGGCGATGGGCTTTGTTGCGACGGTCTCGCAGTCGGCTGTCTGAAGCAGGTGCGCCGTCGATGTCTTCACGTAGGTCCAGACGCCCTCGCAAGCCAGACACAGCACGTTGAACCGGTCTTGTTGCTGGAGTCCGCCGTCACAGTCGTCGCGAGGACAGTCTTCGTGGTCCCAGCACAGCTCCGTGCCGGTCGCTGGCTGCTCACTCTGCATCGTCGCCCTCCTGGTCGTCGCCTTCGTCGAGGACGATTCGTTCAAGCCGGGCCAGCCGTTGCTCGATATCGTCTTCGGAGACGCGCCCGCCGTCAGTTTTCAGCTCACGAACCGGGCCACCAACAGCGGCCACCGCGTCGGCGTCGGGCCAGCGCTCGTTGAGCGACCGGCCGTCTATATCGTCGTAGGTGCTGTGGTCGGTGCTCATGCCGACCCTCCGGAGGAGTCTTCGGGCAGCTCAAAGCCGTTCTCGCGGAGGACATCAGCTGGCGAGCGGCCCGACTCATCATGATTTCCGCGTGGGTCGGGCTCGTCGTTGGCTTTGGCTGCACAGACACTGCAGAGGCCATAGCGCTCGCGGTCGGTCTCATCGGCGACACGGAACACTTCGATGTCGTCGCTGCCGGCATCACACAGTGGCGCTGGGTCCTCACGGGTGGCCTCGGGGGCTGGATGGTGGACTTTACCGTCGTTCCACTGGGATTTGGGCATGACGTAGAACTCGTCGTCGGTGGGCGTCATCTGACACCTCCGTTGTGGCAGTGATGCGGGCAGACAGTGTTGTCGACCCGGAGGCCACGGGCGTGGCCGTACTCGGTGCCGTCGCTGACTGTGACCCGGCGTCGGCACTCGGTACACAGCGCTTCGTTGCGAGCGCGTGTGATCGAGACTGTGGAGGGCTCGGGTGGCTGGGCGACCAGATGCGGGTGGCCCTGCAGGTAGGCCGGGCGGTTTGCGCGGTGCGTGCTCATTGTGAGCCTCCGCTGACGGCGACCAGCACCTGTCTGGCTTCGCGCGTGCGTTTGGTCGTGATGTCTGTCTGTGCGAGCGCGAGTCGGACTGTGCAGGCGTCTAAGCGTGCCTGGCTGTGGCTGCGGTCGTAGCCCGGCCGGGATAGAACAGTCTGGCAGTCCTCGATGACAGCGGCGTCGGTGTCGGCTTCGGTGAGGAGTCGTTTCGCGGTTTGGAGGCGACGCTCCTGTCGGTCCTGTGCGGTATCGTTTTGTGGTCTGGTTGTCTCGGTCATAATGCCGTGCGCGACCGGGCCAGCGGAGTCATGGCTCCGATGGTCCATTTTCCACGAATCAATCTGGCCCGGTAAGCCGCGCATACCACCATGTTCCCTATCCCAACCACTTAGTGGTTTGCGTCTCCAAACACATACAACGAGTAGTAAGACAAAATGCGTATTAGCTATAACAAATCCAACAAACCCGGTATTAGTAAAACCCCCGTTGCACAACGTACGAGTGTGCCACAAGTATCGTCTGAGCTGGCCATACTCGCATTTATGGCTGAGAATGAGGCCCCGATGCAACCCTTGTCTATCTATGGAGGCCTGATCCACCAGCAAAATATCACGTTCAGCTACCGAACAGTGCAGAACAAAATGTCCGAACTGGTGGAGAAAAACCACGTCAAACGCGTAAAAATAGATACCGATGACGGAGTTATTCGTGAACTTGCTGACGGGTCTGGCGGACGGGCGTATTACCTCATTACAGATGCCGGCCGCGAACGTGTTCAATCTGAAGTCTTTTAGCAAACACCAATATTCGTCTGCTAGCGAAAATAATAAGTAGCTCTGAGTATATACAATAATACAGGAACAGACGCGCCGCTGGGCGATTTCGTGCCTTCGAGAACACGAGTTGCCCACCCTGCTAGAGACAGGGCAGGCGCGTCGGTTCCTGCAAAACCCATGAGTAAGTCTGCTTCGCCGACTAGTAAATCTGTCGGCACGACTGACGCACATCCACAGGAACATATTGCCCGTGAACTGCTCACCCAGGGCCGCCCGCTCTTCTTGGGCGTCGACGGCGAAGGCGCAGCCCACTACTGGGACAGCTACGAATTCGCTGTGGCCGTCGTCGCTCGCGACACCCGCGCCGAGAAAGTCCCACTTGCTGAGACGCCGTATGAAACACTCGCAGGCTGGTGCGAGTACACGCAGGACGAACGCGGCTGGGCTGTCGGCCCACACGTCGGCGGCAGTATTGTCGACGATCTCGCTCGGGGGCTGGACGGATGAGTAAGACCGTGCGCTGTACGGTCGAGAACCGCCAGCGGGTCCGGCGGGCCGCTCGGGCGTTGCGGGAGACCGCCCCGACCGCCGTGGTCGAAACGACGCCGCCAGTGCGCTCCGAGTACGACGCTTGGACGCTCGACGCCGTGCTGCGAGAGACTGAGGGTGTCCCGCCCGAGGTGCTTCGGGAGCTGGCGTTGGCTGGACTGACGTTGCAGCCGACGCCCGCCCAGAACCAGCACCAGCATCTCGTGGCGACGGCCTGAGCGCGACAGCGATACCTCTATCTTTTTGACGACTTGCGTAGCTATTTGGCATGGGTTGCGATGGTTTCCGAGACGACTCCTGACAGCTCGCGACCCCGCGCCGGGGCCTGGTGAGGCAGGTCCCACGACGGCGCGAGTTTGTATCTGTGGCTGACGGGCGAGTTGTATGTAAACCCCCCTTGTACTTCCGGGAGGTGGCGAGTAGTACGAGAATAAGCGTCTTTGACTGGTCTTGCCCTTGAAGATCGAGATGGGTCCGCTATGTCGTTCGGGCGCTTGAGTGGCTGTCAGGGCGATACTCTGGCGGCGAGTGATAGGGGGTAATAAAGGTGGCTTGTACTTCCGGGGGTGGTAGCTCGCTAACCAACATTCGGTGGCGGCAGTGGTCCAGTGTTGGTTAGTCGAGAGAGTGTCGTAGAGTAGTTCACAGGGCAGTTGATTGCAGAACTATCGCCGGTGAATTGGCTGGTCAGTAGGCGTGCGAATTTAGCACGTCACCCACTGGCTATTTACTCTTCTAACCCAACCTTCCGAACACGATGTATCCCGCCTTACAAATTGGTCTGGAGGGGTCGGGAAGTCCCACCGATTTCCTTCTAGCGGTGGTGATTTTGTTCGGTGCATTCGTCGTTGTCTTCCTGATTGGCAGGCTATTTGATAGCGTTTTTTGACGCTGCGAATATTGGCATTTCGCAAACAGCTAGCTGGTCGCTGTCTCCCCTGTACTGACCGGATTACCACAAGCGATCGCCTCGGTGTTCGCAGTTTCTCGACGCCATGCTTTGGGAGACCGACGGCGTCCCGCCCGAAGTGCTACGGGAGATGGCACTGGCTGGGCTGACGCTCCAGCCGATACCCTCGCAGGCTGGGCACCAACATCTCGTCGCGACGGCCTGAACCGGGCAGCGATACCTCTATCTTTCTGATGACTTGCGTACCTGTTTTGTATGTGTTGCGGTGGTTCCGAAATCCAAATTCCATCTCTACGCACAAGTGCTCGTACCGCTCCATCGCTCGAATACGAACATAAAATTGTATTCTGGGGGCTTACGCTCGTCGCTGATGTCTCCAACGTTGACAAGGCTGACAAACAGTAACTCACGTTGCCTTTTGTATATTCAATGGAGCCAGCAGAACCTTATCTCCCACTCATCGAACGGAGAACGTGATCTATGATTTGTGACCCTCCGGCGTAATCGACAAATCTGAGTACTTCGTTAGCGGTAGTGATTCCTACATACTTGTCGGGGAACATGAACAGCATAATAATCGCATCCGCTGTTGGGTAAAAGAAGATATTCTCACCACTCTCGGGGTCTGTTGCTTCATCAAACGAAACCGGATCAAGAACCCTCCGATAGAGACTGCCGAGGGCTGCTGGCTTTTCGTTCAGTTCATTCACAAGCTTTTCTCGCTCATTGTTGTCAACCTGTAAGCCAGCACCCGTACTTCGGGCCACGCCTTTGTCTTTTAGATAGCTCTCCATTTCATCTATGTCCGCTTGCCCGACAATACTGAGGTTCAGACGGTCCTCTGGCACTGGTGTTGCAATGGACCTAATGTACCCGTAGATTTCAGCTACGAATTCTTCAGGTGGAACAGCCTTCTTTCCACTTGTCTTATCATTGTCATTCTCGCGTGTAACATGGTAGAGGATAGAGTTCTCGTCAAATGCGAGAGTGAAATGGCGACTGTTCCAGTCATTTGTGGCTGAGAAACCGTTTGTAGTCGGGTTTATTCCGAACGTGTCGCCGTCGAAGCGGATGGTGACATTGTCGTTGGTAGTATCGACGTAGATATCAGACCCTGGATCGAAGTTGAACATGGTCACTGGCCATAGTACCAGATATAGATCGCTTGAGACGATACTTATTCTTATTTGTTAGAGGGGGGTGGAACGACTGCTCGGTCAGGTGCATTTCTATCGACCGCGGGGGAATGTGGACATAAACGCATAGGCGCAGATGAGCAGTGTAATAATGAATAGAGGAAATCCTAATCCATCCTCGTCAGCGGTGATGAATCCGGCTGTGAGGGGCGGTACTGCCATGACGACGAGTGCTATGTGGATTGAACGGAAGTGTGTACGTAGCAGGGCTTGCTTATCAAGTATATATTTGACATATAGGGGCTTAATATTACCTCTCCGAAATTGATATGTTATAACAAATCCTTCTTGATCTCATTTCGATCAATTATATCCAGTCCACTCAATCATAGTATCCGCGGCGTCAGGACTATACCACATTGTGTCTTCGGGTTCATCATAATCAACCACTCCAGCGGATTTGAAATCAGACACGATAGTTGCTATATCCCTATCAGGGACACCCGTTAGACCTGAAAGTTGGTCCCTATTTGCTGACCCTATTTTCTCAAGTTCTTTTTTAACTGCATCCACTTTTCGGGCGTTACTTTGTAGAGACGAGATTGTATCGGGGATTTCATCCACCGCATCAGTCAAATCCTCCAATTCTTTCCGAATCTCTCTCTGCTCATTTTTTATAACGAACTCAGAACCACCCCTAGACCTTACCGTACTCAATACATCTATCTCATTTCTATCGCTGATTTCGTTACCAAGGTCATCTTCACACGACCAATCGAAATAAACGGTGCCGTCTGATCCCTCTAACTCAGACTTGACTTCTTGATGAGTGCTGATATCGTTCCACCCCTCTGTGAACGGGAGTGAAAATTTGTGCTTTTGCCCGGGAGAGATTAATGGAATCGACCATTCAACTTTGGCGTCCAGATGCTCAAATCCCCATGTTGCGTTAACATCATGTGCGGCACCTTTCCCAGTATTCTCAATATAAAGGCGATTGTGAAGTCCGAATTCCGGTTTCACTGTCGCCGTCAACACTGGCTGAAACTCTGCTTCACGTGTTGCTCGCATCTCCGCAGTGTGATTCTTCGTTTCCTGCCAGTACAAGTACGTGACCGCCACTAATACGCCTGAGAAAATGACAGAAGCGAGACTGACTCCCAGTTGAGCTTGAGCCATGGAAACTTCCATGGCTTTCTTCCAGAAGTCCTATAGATGTAACAGTTGTCCTGCCTCAGATACAACAGACTCAGCCGATCACATCGAGTTGGAGTAAGCATCTGCTTGGAGAGGGTGTGCAACCTGGCGGCGCCCGTCATGGGAGGCGCCGCCTCTGGCAGTGGTCGTTCACAGAGTTCTGTGAAATGATGCTCCGCGCAACCTGAACAGCACCCGGCGTTCGAAGGTATGTTCCACCGAGCCAACTTGACGACCGCGTCTACCGGTAGATGCCCTCCATTTGTGCACCGGTGATGAGTGGTAACACCGTCATGTCGGCGGCGGATTGCCACCGACAGCGACTTGACCGCCACCGGAACCGACTGCTTCGACCAATCTGAAGAGTATCCAGTCATTGCAGACGCTCATTCAGTGACCACTAGAGACGATTTGAGTCTCTCAATGTGATCGACTGAACTTCGTCTGATCCGACCGCTATTCGTTTGTAGACTCCCTGTATCCCGAAAACGTGATAGTTGTATTTTTAGGGGATAAAAAAGAGCGGCTGTAGGGAGTGGACCCTGGCAGCCTCAGAGCTGTAAAGCGCCGTACTTCTGTGTTCGTAGTCTAAACGCTTTATTCCCTCCCTCAAGAATGTCCTTAGCGCGCTTTCGAACATCAGGGTCATCAATTGACCCACGTTCATGTATGAATCCCTGTCGCCCGTCGGAGTGCATTACATTGATCTTCTCAGCATCGCCCAAAATTGGCATATTCGCGTTATGAGTTGCCGAGATTATTTGTCTAGTCTCTTTTATTTTCTTTGTCATTTTAACCACTTCCTCGTAGATATATTCATTGTCCAGCATATCTTCTGGCTGGTCAATTACGAGCGGCTTCTCACGTTCGAGCATGGCGATCGACAGCAACGCGGTACACTTTTGACCATCAGACATCTTCTCAAGTGGCTTCCATACCCCTTCATGTTTAAGTTCAATAATCGGCTTATCATGTAATTCCTGTATCTGAACCTCATGTAGTTGATTCTGTAACTGATCGAATCCAAGAATATTTTCTGCAGCGGTATTAGTTATTTTAACTGAATTGACGAGCCGGTGCTGTTGTTCTTTCCGAAGAATGTCAAATAGAACCTCCGGGTCAAAGTGTTCAGTCACCTTCCGCTTATCGTTAGTTCTAACATTAGAACCCTTCAATACATTATCAAACCAATCTGTATATGCGGAACGATTACTATTCGGTTCTAATCGTACTCGGATGTTGTCCAGTGAATCCGAGATTTCGTTAACACCGTTTCGACGCTCCTGAGTTATCTCTTGACGAACTTCTCGTAGCTCACCAAGCAATCTGCGTCTTTTTCGTTCGAGCTTCTCTATAGAATCGAGTACATTCTGTTTGGCTTGTTCCTTCTCAGTAAGGTTTTTTGCCTTTTCCTTTAGCTCGAAGTACTGCTCTATATCTACCCCTGTCTCTTCTTGAATTTCATCTGCTATCTCAGTATAATTCTCTTCCCACGCTGTGTAACGACTATCCCATTCCGACTTATTGGCACTCAATTCTGCCTCAGATTGATTAATTATTTCATGTATTTGCCGTATGTGCTGAATGATACTACTTTTAGCATCAATTATTGCTTTTTCAGACTTGGACAATAGTCTGTTATTGGGTGTTGTGTCAACATCTAACGTCGGAATATCGGGGAAGTCACTCTGTTCAGGTACTATCTCACGAATTTCCCCGAGAGTATCGTCTAGCTGCCCAACGTGTGCTTGTTCTCTATCCCAGTTTTCTTCATCGCTCAGTACATCCTCAACCCCACTCTCTGCCATCAAATCCAGATCCTCTTTGATGGCCTCGTATTCGCGGATTTGACTTTCTAAACGGCCGAGCTTGTCCTGCTCAGTCTGGAGAGACTGAGCATTAGCTCTTAGACTATCCTTAATTTCCTCCCTCCGGTCTTTCTTCTCATCAAATTGTAGATACGAGTCGATCAAGTCAAGTTGGTCTGATGTCCTGCGTGCCAGTTCCAGTAGCTCCCCCTGACTGTGGACCTCAAGATCGAGATACTGTGATTTGAACGTATCAATGCCGACCTCGGCTTTGCTGCCGTCGGGCCGGAAAACCTCTGGCTCTTCATTGAATTGGCGTTTTATACAATATTTGTCACCGCTATCTGTCATAACGTGGACCTCAACTTCACCGTCGCTCCCAAGCGTCTCTTCAACTAATTCGAGATAATCCTCCTCAATCCGGTCCGGTTCCGGGGGTATGTCGAATGTATATCTGATTTGTTCGATGACTGTTGATTTACCAGTCCCCTTACCTCCAATTAGACAATTAAGATTAGGGCTGGCTTGTATAGCCCTGTTGTCTAAGAAACTGCCATTGAATTTTACACCGGTTATGTGCCCATGGTCGTATTCTGGTTTGGAAAAGCATATTCGCGACTCTGGGTCCGAAAACGCAGTTTGAAGTCCTTCAAATGAAGGTTGAGTCATTTTGAGATATGTATATCCCCTACCCAGCTCATCCGGATGGTGCGAATCGGATGACCTCACCGCTGGGAATTCAGGATACTCTCCCCTCGACGAGGGACAGACGACTTCGATAGCTGCGATCCGTTCTGTGTCAAATATTTTATCTCGAATATTCCCAGACTCGGTTTCTGTATGTGCTCCCGAATTATCATCAATATGTGCCAAAACAGCGAGTCCACCTCGAGCTCTAATCTCATCAGAAATACCAGGGATTCCAATAGATGATTGGGTAGCACTTGGCTTGGTAGGATCAATTCCTATACTTGGTAGCATCTTCTGAATCTCGTCAGCATTTTCTGGAGGGAATATAGCGAGGAGGTGGATTTGATTATCTCCACCTTGAAGTGTTGTTATCTCAACACCAGGTAAGATTTCTAGGGGTTCATCCCTTTGTTTTGCTTCAGATTGGAGACGCTCATACCACCCACCTTCGTTGTGATCGGCTGCGACTACCAGTTCAAGCCCTTCGTCGATGAAAGCATCAACTAGTTCTTCTTTGGTCAAATCCTTGTCCTTGTAATCGTATGACCCTGGGGTATGAACGTGTAAATCGGCTTTTCGATATTGTGCACCAGGATTTCCGCGAGACACCGGATCCATGACTTAGCTGTCAACCGGAATAATGTAAAGTTAGCGTTAAAAGTATGAAATTCAGCTGTTAGATTTTATTACCAGTGGTTCCGGATTTCGGGCGAATTCGCTGCACGCCGATCACACCCGGTACCCAGTGCTATGAGGGGGGTACGAGGGCTGCATGAAAACCGGGTGTCAGGCCCCGCGGAAATCACTGATTGCGAACTTCCCCACGCCGCCGCTAGCACCTGTCACGCGCCAGTGCCCACGCGTACACACTCCCGAGCGTCGGCCCACCATGCCAGAACCCGTTCGGTCGCTGCGACGGGTGCCGCCAGCCACCGATTCCATGCTATGACTTCGTAGCCCTACTCGACGAGCGCCCGCCCGCATGATGTCGGTGATCGTCCGAGGCCCAGCCACCCATGTCCAGTGCCCACTGGGCTGAATGAAAGACTATCCGAGGCCAGTAAGCATCAGCGGCGCGAAAACCGCCGGATTCCTTTCGGCACTATTCTATGATTCCTGAAGAGCTGGCGAAGTTGCGATCCGAAGTCGCTTGCTAGATGCTGACTTGTTCACCTTCAGAAGTAAACCGTGAGACAAACAACCCTGATAGACTTGGTCGGCTCACCTCATTGAGTGACGAACGTGGTCGTCCTCCCGCTTATCGCGTCTGAAGCGATATACTTCCATGGACGACGAACAATTCTGTAGTTCCCTCTGCGACACCAGCCGGAACCCCTCAGAATTCAGTCCTTCAGGTCGTCGGTAAGTTCGTCGAGCGACACCGTTTCGCCACGTTCGAATTCGCCCTCGGCTGCTTCGGCGTCGGCCAGCACCTCGTCGGAGAGCCGTGGCGCGACAAGCGCGGTCCACTTGATTGTGGAGTCCCCGGCACCTTCGCTTGCGACCAGTTCGTCGCTCTCCATCGCCCGCAAGCGACACCGAATAACCTCGTTGCCGACCTCGATGTCGAAATGCTTGGCCAGCGCGTCGGCGATCTCGGCGACGGTCAGCATCGGATCTTCTACGGTGGCCTCGTAGTCAAACGCTTTCAGCACGTCTTGTTCGGTCAGTTCCGCTGTAGCGCCTGTCGACATCATGAGCTACTTTTCTCTAGCAGCGGTCACTTCGGCTTCGATATGCACGCGCTCGTAGGGCACGAGCGGCGCTTTCGCTCGCCCTTTGCCCTCGCGGAAGTGGACGATGCCGGCGTCTTCGAGAACACCTATGTCGTTGCTCGCATGGGGAGCACGAGGGTCGGCGAACTGGTTCGTAGAAACAGTCTCATACGGTGGTCTCGACGACACGCTCAAACCGAGTGTATCTATATCGCTTATAGATGGGTCAGCGAAGGATTTTCGATGCCATTCGTGAGGGTGACCCGAAACGGTGGCCGACTGGGGCAGTATACGACCTCGGTAAACATCCGGGATGGAGCACCATTGAGGGGAATGAGGCCCGGCTATCACACAGATCCCGTACCCCACATAGTACCGGCCACCCGCCCCGATCAGCGTGCAACAAACTGGCTTAAAATCCGGAATCACTGGTAATAGGCGACATACGAGCGTATGGAACACTGAATGTCGATCAGGAAGGAAATGTCTCAGACCCGCATATGGACGCAGAGTGGGACAGCTACCAAAGCGATGAATTCCACTGTCGGGATTGCGGCGAGGAGTTCCCGAACGAGGAAGCCGCCAAAGAACACTTGAGAAAGGCACAGAAAGA
Source organism: Haloarcula sp. JP-Z28 (assembly GCF_011440255.1). Taxonomy (NCBI): domain Archaea; kingdom Methanobacteriati; phylum Methanobacteriota; class Halobacteria; order Halobacteriales; family Haloarculaceae; genus Haloarcula; species Haloarcula sp. JP-Z28. The sequence goes on from NZ_JAAOHT010000036.1 coordinate 19,148, forward strand.
TGTCTGCTTCTGGCTGATGGGGCTTCCAGAGGCAAAGTGGAGAGATGCACCGCTGCCGGATTTCAACGACGAATCAGCGGTTTCGAGGCGGAGCCCCCGGCCTCAAGGAGCGAGGGCTTCCGACTGGTCGGAAGCACGACGCGAGTAGGCCGGGGAGGAAGCCGACACAAAGTGACACAAACCACAAGACAGTAGCCGACCGACTCCCAAACGTTCAAATACCGACGAAACTACATCTGAAACATGGAGGTCAGACGAACTGCGCCGGTCAAAATCGTTGTTCCTGACGAGTATCGCGACGACCTCCACGAAACCACCGACCAATTCCTGTACTGTGCGAACGAGGCCAGTGACTACTGCTGGGACAACACCGACTACGAAGACTGCGTCACCTCGAACGTCAAAGCCAGAGATGCGCTGTACGACCGTCTCCGCGAGGAAACCGATCTGACAGCAAATCTCGTCCAAGAAGCTATCCGGCGTGCCGTCCATGCTGTCGATAGTGGTGTTGACCGCTGGAAGAAAGGCAAACGGACGAACAAGCCAGAGTTCACCTCTTGGAGTATGGTCTACGACAAGCGCAGTGCGACATTCTACCGCAACAAAATCTCACTCTCGACGGTGAACGGACGCATCGAATGCGATTTTGAACTCCCAGCAGACAGTCTAACACCATACGAAGAGTACGTTCTTTCCGAAGACTACGAGTTTCGGACGAGTACACTCCAGTACGACCAAGCCACCAGCGAGTTCTACTTCCACGTCAAAACACGGAAGATAGACACTGACGGCGAGCCTGTCGAAGCTGAGGGTTCGGACGATACCGGGCACCAGACAGTCCTCGGAATCGACCTCGGCGTGAACAGCCTTGCTGTCGCGTCAACAGGCACGTTCTGGAGCGGTGACGAGTATGACCACTGGATACAGGAGTTTGAGAAACGCCGTGCAGAGATGCAACAGCGTGGGACACAAGCTGCTCACAACGCCTTGTTGCGGCTTGGAAAGCGAGAGCGAGCATGGCGCAAACAGTACATCCACACGGTCGCCAACGATATCGTTGCCGAAGCGGTTGATACCGACTGCGACGTGATCGTGTTCGAGGACTTGACCGATATCCGTGAGCGACTGCCTCACGCTGACTGGCATCACGTCTGGGCGTTCCGTCGTCTTATCGAGTACGTTGAGTACAAAGCCCCAGAACACGGCGTGGCGGTTGAGCAGGTCGAGCCAGATCACACCAGTCAGCGGTGTTCACACACTGACTGTGGCTTCACTCACGAGGATAACCGCGACGGCGAGCAGTTCCAGTGCCTCAAATGCGGGTACGAGATCAACGCTGACTACAACGGCTCGAAAAACGTCGGTCTGCGGTATATGCGGAAGCGACAACACAGACTGCGTTCCTCGCCCACGTCGGGGAGCGCAGACGCACCAGTAGACGTGCGTATAAATGGTGGGACGTTGAACGGCGACGGCTATCGGCCAACCGCCGACAGTTGATCGCTGGGAGTCCACATCAAAGCCCCTCCCTCAAGGACCGAGGCGCTTTGCGCCGAGGGAGTAGGGAGGGGTAGTTTACAAGAAGTCTCAATCGGTGGTCAAACCGTCTCTGTCCGTATGGGGTCGGCCTGCTCACTCGCACTGGCAGAAAGTGGCTACGAAGGTCTGATCGAACAGTCGATAAAGGTGGGACCAATCCCAGCAAACTTCCAGTTTGACGACTGGGACAAGTTGACTGATGAGGCGAGTCCGCTGACTTATCACGGAGGTAGCCCCCGGCTTTCGAGGCGGCTACTCGCCAAAGCGGTCAAGCACCTCGCGGCCGGGGCAGGTGCAACATACAGTCCAAAGCGGTTCACGCTCTACAGAAATGGCGACCCAGAAGCGCCGATGGTTCTCGTTGGGAACGGCAGTGCAATTCTTATCGCCCCCCGAGTTCGAGATTGATCGCGAAAGAGCGGCAATATCCATGAAGAGCGTTCGCAGGTATATGTGCAGCAAGCAGTCCAAATCTGGCAAGCGATCACGGGGAAAGAAACTGCCTGCACGCTGACCGAGTCGGTCTGACTCTTCAGCGTAGGTTAGAGTGAGCTTCTAACAAGCAGTCATGTTTCTTACAGCAGCGACTGGAGGCTGCCGGCTAACAGAGCTCAAACGCCTGTACGATAAAATAGTTCACAGGCCGGCGGCTGTCCCGCCGGTCCAGATACCAAGCGTTGCGCTGGCAATTCCCAGCCCCAGCAGCGCGTAGTTCGCGAGTGGGTTCTTCGCTCTAACGATGTCGAGCGAGTACCGCGTGTCGTCAACGGGGCTCCACGGCCGGACACCAGCCGGCGTCAGTGCGTCGGCAGCGATATGCGACATGATAGTCCCTGTCCCGACAGCAAATCCGGTTACAGTCCCTATCAGCGAGGGCGCGATTGTCACAACTGTTCCGGCCCCAGCGAGCAGGAACCCGACGACCAGCGCAAACCAGACCGTGTGGGTCAGGCCACGGTGTGTTACACCCGGTAGGCGTTGATCGAGATCTGGGACCATCGCGAAGCCGACCGCTGTAATCCCGGCGACAAAGGCGAGCCTGACGAACCCGATGCTGATGAGGACCGCGCTGATTGGCGTAACGAACAGCAGCGCTGCGCCATAGTGGCCGTTCCGATACATATGGACTATACCGGATGAGACGAGTCACAGGGTACTAAAAATGAGCTGTGTCCCAGAAACCAGGCATAGTTTCAGACGGGCCCTTTGGCGGTTGAAGCTGTCATATCTGACGTTTACTCCGGAAACAGTGGTGTGCAAAAACGTACTCGATGACTTCGCTCGATATATCCATAAAACACGACCGTTGAACTGTGAGTAATAGTACAAAAAATATCTAGCCAAAGTTTCAAATCAATTCATGGCATACAGCCGATAATGAGCCAGCACAACGCCCGAGAGACACTTTCTTGGCTCAAAGACCGAGGTCACTACAGTGGTCAGATTGTACACGAACGGACTGTCAACGGGCAAGAGGCGCAAACAGATTCGCTTTCGATACTGCCGTCAGTCAAGATTGCACTGTCTCAGTTTGGAATCGAAGACCTCTACGAGCACCAGATTAGTTCAATTGAGGCGACCCGAGCGGGTGAGAACACGGTCGTTGCTACTCCAACAGCATCAGGGAAATCGCTGACATATGCTGTTCCCGCATTAGAGCGGGCGGTTGACCACAGTGGAAAAGCGCTTTATATCGCACCGATGAGGGCGCTCATAAACGATCAGGCGGGGACGCTTCAAGCCATGGCGGATGCCCTTGGGTTCGGTGAACAAGTTGACGTCGGCGTGAAGACAGGCCAGTCATCGAAGGCTGAAACGCGGAGTATCAAGCAGCGGCAACCAGATGTCCTCTTGGCGACAATCGATCAACTCCATCTCTCATTTCTCCCGTACGCACACTTAACCGATCACTGGCGATGGCTGTTCCAACAATTAGAGACTGTGATCATCGACGAAGTGCATACATATAGGGGATACTTTGGCAGCCACGCGGCGCTGATCTTCCGTCGGCTAAATCGATTGTTAGACCATTACGGGAAGGACCCTCAGTATATTTGCTGTTCAGCTACGATCGGAAATCCCGTCGACCACGCCGCCGCCGTCACAGGGCGACCTACGGACTCATTTACGCTCGTCGACAACGATACGAGTGCCTCCGGTGATAAGCAGTGGGTGTTCTGGAATCCACCACAGAAAGACCGTGAAGACGACTCTACTGCTGATGTAGATGAAGAGACAGCGTCCACTCAACAGGGGGCAGGTCAAGCCGGAGAAACAACGGCAACACAAGATGATAGCGATGTCGGCGGTGAACGACTCTCTCAGCACGTCGAGTCAGTCCGGATTTTTGCAGATCTTGTGACGCGGGGGTATCAGACACTCGTTTTCACCGCTGCTCGACAGGGGACAGAGCAATACGTCGACTGGGCCGACAGTAAACTCCGGTCGCGTGGTGAACACGACATTGCTGACTCCGTTCACGCATACCACGCTGCACTCGAGTCAGAGCGACGGCGAGAGTTAGAAGCCGGGCTAAAAAGCGGCGACATCCGAGGGCTATGGTCCACGCGAGCACTTGAGTTAGGAATCGATATCGGATCGCTTGACGCAGTGATTCTTGATGGATATCCAGGGACCGGTATGAGCACATTCCAGCGTGCCGGACGTGCTGGCCGCGGCGACGATTCCTGTCTTGTCATCATGGTCGGGAGCGACAATCCGCTCGATCAATATCTGCTCAAAGAACCAGAACAACTCTTTGAGGGCGGAGCAGAGCAGGCAGCAGTAAATCCCAGCAACCGGTCAGCGCTTCCAGAGCATCTTGTGTGCGCCGCAGACGACCACTACCTGTCCCCCGATGATGAGCAATACTTCGGTGGGGCACTTCCAGAAATGGTGGACCAGTTGACAGCTGAAGGGAGACTTAAACGAACAAACGAAGAGCAGGTGCGGTGGGAAGCAGCGAACAACGATATTCAGATCCAGACGGATATTCGAAATATCGACGAAGAAGAAATCAAGCTCGTCGACAGAAATCGGGGAGAAATACTCGGCAGTCTTGAACGAGATGCCGCCCTTCGAGATGCTCATCCGAATGCTATCTATATGTACGACAAACAGTCGTACAAGGTTGTCGAGTTGGATCTAGAAGAGCGAACAGCATATCTCGAAAGCGTTGAAACGAGCGAGTATACACGCGCACTCCGCGAAAAGGAGGTAACAGTTAACGACACGCTTGATACTCGGACACTGGAATTCGATGGTGAAGATATGAAGGCAACGCTAGGCTCGCTCACTGTTCGCAATCAAATCACTGGGTATCTGCGCTACTCCAGCCCACGAGACGAATCGCCATCCGAGCACGAGTTCGAGACACCGCTTCCCCCGTCAGAGATAACCACGACAGGGCTGTTCTTTGAAGTCCCACAGAAGATCGAACGGAGGATGCTCAGACGGGTGGACAGTCCAGAGCAGTACCTCAGCGGTCTTCATGCCATTGAACACGCACTCATATCGCTGTATCCGAGCGAGGTCCTGTGTGACCGCGGAGACATTGGCGGGCTATCGACGGTCTCTCACCCGCAGACCGTCGGCGGGACTGTGTTCGTCCACGACGGCTATCCGGGCGGGGCCGGGTACTGTCGCGCTGCATTTGAACAGCTTGACTCGCTGTTGAGCCAGACAGCAGACCTCCTCGCTTCATGTAGTTGTTCGGACGGCTGCCCGTCTTGTATCCATAGTCCTCACTGTGGGAACGGGAATCGGAGCCTCAGCAAAGACCACGCTAACAAAGTTCTAAGAGATTTGATTGACTAGCCGGGACAGCCCCGAAATCGTATAACAGCTAAGAAGTCCGTTTTTCTTTTGCCCACTCAAGTGCCGGTTCAAGCTCGTTGAAGCCCTTCGTGACGACATCTTCAGCCTCGTTTTTCTGGCTGATTGAAAGGCGTGCAATCCCGTCGGCAACGTAGGCAGTAAAGTCAACACCCGACTCGGCGGCTACGGCTGTCCACTCCTTTTCGACGTGTTCTAGCACCTCAGAATCCATGTTCTCGACGCCGCCGACAGTGACAACAACGCTTCGCATCTCCGGGTCACTAGCTGTCTCGACGTAGTGCTGCTCGGCCGCTTTCATGTCCCCTACTTCGATAGCTGCGGGGAAGTCCTCGATCTTCCAGATTCCAATGCCATCATTCTGTTCGTAGTCAACATATTCGGATACCGAAGTTGCCATCACAAAGTCGTACTCGCGACATCCTACAAGAACCCACTCCAGCCATTTTCAAAATTAGTACTCAACAGTTCTTATCAGTGGGAATTTCTCGGTAATTGGTATTTTGAACTCGTGCAAGAATAGCCGGCATACTGGGTTTCCCCCGAGTGTCTCGGCGAGTCAAATATCTATGACTGACATCGATCACTCACGCGCTGCAGAGACGAAAGCAATGACGTGCCCCTGTGGGGAAGCCGCACCATGTGCAGGCTCAAGGCCAAGTAATGGCGCAGGGACTGAGAACGCCAACACTGGGCCGACCCTCCCTGACGCAACTAGTGAAAAGCGGGAGAAGTTCGGGGACATCAAAGCTCAGGTCCCAGAGACGGATGCCCCTGATGAAATACTCCAACGAGCGAACAGTTGGGAATGGGACAATGCGTTCGCACTCTGTAGTGGGGGAAAGGACTCTACTGCGGCACTTCACTATACGTATCGCAATGCTGAGTTTCCTTTAGCAGTTGTTCCGGATTTCGGGGTGATTTGTTGCACGCCGATCACACCGGGTACCCGGTGCGCTGAGGGGGGTACGAGGGCGGCAGGAAAGCCGGGTGTCAGGCCCCCTGATATTGGTCCACCCTGCGTCCGCTTCGGGGTTGTATACACCACCTTAGTCGGGTACTTTCTCCGGGTTGAGTTCACGAATCGTGTGGAGCAACTCCTCGCTGGTCTACACACGGGCGCAATACGCTCGGTTTCGGTTATCTGCTTGTAATTATCACATGGGCTCTCTCCTACCTGGTGACCAGCCGGCGACGATCGCGACACCACCTGACGCTTGGGGCCGGTCCATCCCGAAATGACAACTGCGCTTGCTCGAGCGAACGGAGTATACCGAATGCAAAACCGAGCGATATGCGAGTACAGCGATTCTGCTGTCGGTTCTCTCAATCAAAAGAGGAGACATCTGAACCAGTGTAGCTCCCGTGTCAGTAAACGTTGCCGACAGATACAAAAGCAAGTTTGAGCTGAAGAGACACCCTCTCCTCCGTGGTCGGTTGCCGGCGAATGCCACGATATACTCCGTTGGAGTCCGGGTATCCAACTTGATGGCTGTGCGTGCGCAATTTGAGTAATCTCTGAGGAGGTCTGCGAGCTGCATAGGCACTTCTCGTTACGGCCTCCTCGCTTCTCAAACGCGTTCAACTAGACAATGCCCTGCGGAGGTATGTGCAGTATATTTAACACCGACCGAAACGGAGCGACCCATATGGTAATGGTCTCCGATGCGGCCCTCCTGCCGAGCAGTTGGTTCGATATAAAACTCCCTTTGGGGGGGGAACCTACGTGACGCGAGGTACTGTAGCCGTACTCGCTTGTCTTGTTGTTGTCGGATTATTTCCTGTGTCTGTCGCGGGTGCAAACATCAATGCCTCCATCGCAGACGTTGATATCTCAGTTTCATCACCAGCACCAGGTGAACCCGTCACGTTTGACGCGACAGTTCGAAATCTCGAAAGCAGTGATGCACCGCTCAAAATAAACGACATCGTGATCCGGAGGTCTGACTTGAGTGCTATCGAGCGTGCCTCGAATCTGGGCTCGGTTTCGCCGGGCAGCACGTTGGAAGTGGCATTGACGGCGACGTTTGACTCGGCAGGGACGAAAGATCTCCGTGTCATCGTGTATGGTCGCGACCCCGGGACAGGCACGAGCGTCAAATTTCAATATCCGGTACAACTGAACGTTGAAGAGCGTCACCCGCAGGTGGATCTCACAGCTAACGAGTCCGTTGCCGGCGTCGAATCGGCTGGACAAGTCACGGTCGCAAATGGTCTTGACTCCCAGATAACGAACGTTGAGGTCGTCGTCGAGGGCGACGACATTGAAATGATACAAAACAGAACAGTGGCGTCAAGTATCTCTCAGAACGGTTCTATGACCGCCCCATTCCGGTTCCGGACCGAATCCGCCGGCGAGCACGAACTGACCACGACGGTCAGCTATACGATCAGTGACGACATCACGCGCACTACAACCCAGACGAGAGTCATTGACTCGGACCCACTCCGGAACAGTGTGGAGCTCGATACGACTGCAGTCGGCAGCGGCACCGACCGCGCGCTGCGAGTCGCGGTCTCGAACGGGGCCAACGCGCCGCTCTCAGATGTCACAGTTAGTGCAACGTCGGAGAATGCGTCGTTCCAGCGTGTGTTGCTTGAGAACATCTCAGCTAGCACGACCCAGGAAGTGCGACTGAACGCCACGACGGACGAACCTCGGGCGGACGTCACCGTCACAGCCGAGTACGAACTCGGGACAGAAACGGAGAGGACGACCGCCGAAACGACGCTCCGGTCGGTCCCAGGGACGATAGACCTCACCGGGCTGGACGTGATCCGTCAGGGCGGGCGCCTCCAGATTTCCGGGAGTGCGAGCAACGTCGGCTCGACAGATGCGGACAGCGTCCTCGTCAGCGTCGCCGATACCGAGAACGTCACCCCGGCGACGCCAAACCGTGACTACTTCGTCGGGACGGTTCCGGCCAGTGACTTCGTCTCCTTCGACGTGTACGCACGGACGGAGGGGAATGTCACGTCGGTGCCACTGGAGGTGACGTATCTCGTTGACGACACGCGGAAGCGACAAACGTTCGACGTCAACCTCGACCGGATGGGCGGTTCGGCACAGCAGTCCGAGCAGGACAGCGACAACGGGGGCGGTGATCAGAACAGTATGCTGCCGGTGTTCATCGCTGGCGGACTGGCGCTACTGGTCGTCGTTGGTGTCCTCGTGCGCCGCTACCGAAGTGGTGACGATGAAATCGAGGTATGACGGTCATCGACGCACAGGGACTGGTCAAGCGCTATCGTACCGGCGGTCAGACCCTCTACGCGCTGGCGGGTATTGATTTCGCCCTCGAGGCCGGCGAGTTCGTCTCGATTATGGGCCCCAGCGGCAGTGGCAAGACAACCCTGCTGAATACCCTTGGGCTGCTGGATACGCCAACGGAAGGGACCGTCCTGCTGGAGGGGCAGGATGTGACCGGTCTCGGCGACAGCAAGCGGACCGCGCTCCGCAAGCGGACGGTCGGCTTCGTGTTCCAGCACTTCTATCTCCTGCCGACGTTGACTGCCGTCGAAAACGTCGAGGTCCCTCTGCTGTTGGACAGCGACCCGGAAGTCACAAAGCGGGCCAGAACGCTCTTAGAGCGGCTCGGTCTCGACGACCGACTGGATCACAAGCCCGACGAACTCTCCGGTGGCCAGAAGCAGCGCGTCGCCATCGCGCGCTCGCTCATCAACAGCCCGAAGGTCGTACTCGCCGACGAGCCGACGGGCAATCTCGACAGCGAAACCGGACGACAGATACTCGACGAGTTCCGCCGCATCGCTGACGAGGACGACGTGGCAATCGTCGCAGTCACCCACGACGATCTGGTCAACGAATACGTCGACCGAACCGTCCATCTGGTCGACGGCACCATCGGGAGGGAACGGAAGAATGGCGGGTAGGTTCTTCCCGGCCGCGCTGATGGCGCGGCGCAACCTCACACGAACGAAGATGCGGTCGTTGCTGGCGTCGCTGGGCATCGTCATTGGGGTTCTGGCTATCGCTTCGCTGGGGATGTTCGGCGTCGCGCTCCAGTACTCGTTTACCCAGAACCTCGGCAACGTTGGAAACGAGCTTACGGTGTACCCGAACTCCGGTGAAAACATTACTGAACTCACCGAGCGCGACATCCGCACTATTCGTAGAGAAGCAAGCCCGACAGCAACTGTCTCACCGGTAAAGACGCGCGTTGAGACGGTCTCGTACAACCGCGAGGACGCCGCCAGTGAGACAATATACGGCGTTGAGAATCCGGCAGCGTTGTACGAGGCCCAGGAGGGACGGGTGTCGCCGTTCCGGACCGGCGCGCTCATCGGGTCAGATGTCGCGGAAGAGCACGATTTGCATCCAGGAAGTCAGATCACTGTCAACGGGACCAGCGTCCGTATCCGAGCCGTGCTGGAAGAAGGCGACGCGTTCTCCTCAGCGAACCCCGACAATCGAATCATTATGCCGGTGGGTTCGTTCAGTGAGCGTAGCTACTCGGAAGTGTACATCACTGAGTCGACTGGGACGCGAGCCAACGAGACGGCCATGGGGATACGCGACTCACTCAACGATCGTGAGCAGCGGGTCTCCGTTCAGGAACTGGGCTCTCTCGTCGACACCATCGAGGAGCAGTTCCAGATCATCAACACCGTCCTCGCCGGTATCGCATCGATCTCGCTGCTCGTGGCCGGTATCTCGATTCTTAACGTCATGTTGATGTCCACGGTCGAACGTCGGGAAGAGATCGGCGTCCTTAGAGCAGTCGGCTACCAGAAACGAGATATCCTCAAAGTGATGTTGATGGAAGCGACACTGCTCGGATTCCTCGGTGGTATTGTTGGCGTGGCTCTGAGTGTCGGTGCCGGACTCGCAATTAATCATTACGCTGTCGGCGATGCGATGGCCGTTTTCAGGCTGCCAAACGTCTGGTACGTCGGCGCGGCATTCACTTTTGGGGTGCTAACGAGCATCGTCAGCGGGCTGTACCCAGCTTGGAAAGCAGCGAGCGAGGAACCAGTTGACGCGCTACGTGGTTAAACAGACCTGCGAAATTGATGCCGTAATATCATCGGCCTCCGTGGGCTGTCTCGTCCGAACTATAGGTATTCTAAGAACCAATCCGGAGCGCCGGTGTACTCGGTACAGCAGCGCTTGCGGTATGGTTCTCCTCTGGCGTTCGATATATGTCCCGTCCAAGTCAACTATCTCCCCGCACAGGTCACATTCGGTGCAGTAGCACATCTGCCACTGCTCAGCTGAGAGGCCCTTTGTCTCGATGTACAGCTTGTCCAGTGCCCGGAGTGTGAGCTGGGCCCGTACCTGTTGATTATCATCTTCACCGCTCTTCCTAGCAGTGGCTCCGGATTTTGGGGTAGTTTGTTGCACGCCGGTAACACCCGGTACCCGGTGCGATGAGGGGGTACGAGGGCTACAGGAAAACCGGGTGTCAGCCTCCCCTGATATTGGTCCACCCTGCGTCCGCTTCGGGGTCGTATACACCGCCCCAGTCGGGTACTTTCTCCGGGTTGAGTTCATGAATCGCGTGGAGCAACTCCTCGCTGGTCCACCTCTGAGCGAGATTAATACGCTCGGCCTCGGTTATCTGGTTGCAATTACCCACATTGGCTCTATCATACCTATTGGCCAGTCAGCGATGATTGCCACAACAGCTAGCCGTCAGAACTGCGCCATCCCAGAATGACAATTTGCCCGCTCAAGCGACCGGGGCACATCGAGTGCAAAATCAAAATATCCATTGGACATCAATCCGCCCCTGCTGCAACACACGCCGCCAGCAGGGCGGCTGGCAGTCCTTTCGATGGTTACGGGAACCGCCGCCGAATCCAGTCTAAGACTTTGACTGTAAGCGGGCGGGCGTGTTTCACCTCTTGCCGTAGCTCGTCGCGTATCTCGTCGCGGAGTTCCATCACCAGTTCACGCTGTTCAGTTGTTCCGTGCCACTGACGGTCGGCCTTCTCTTCGATGGTTTCTTCCATTGATTCGAGATCCTCGGTCGTGGCTGTGGTTTCGATCAGCTCCGAGGCATTCCCGGCCAGCTCCCCAGTCTTCTCTATTATCTGCAGTTTGTCCTCTTGGCGGAGCGCGTCGTTCTCTTCTTTCAGTTCGCGGATTTGCTGCCGGTATTCGCCGCGGACCGCTTGCACTGCTTCGTCGGCCGTCTTCTCGATTGTTTTTTCCATCGACTCAACCCGCGACCTGGCAATGCGCATTCGCTCTTCGAACTCATCACGCTCGCGCTTGAGATTTTTGATCGTCTCCTCCATCTCTTCTTTCTCCTGTTTCGTTATCACCTGGTCGTCGAGGTCGTCTTTGATATGCCGAGCACGCAGCACCGACCGAATGAACTCGCTCCGGCTTTTTCCCTCCGCATTCGCTTCGCGTTCGAGTTCAGCGACCTCATCTTCTGGCAACTTAAATGAGACTGTTTGCAGAGCCACAGCACGCCGTGCGAGCAGCGTCCACAAAAGGCATTGAGATTGTTTATTTCCGTATGTGTCGGTATACATATTGATAACGTCTGGACGTGCCGTAAACCGGCGTCTTAGACAGTGAAATCCAAATACCAGTAAAATATACGGAAGTAACACGGTGTACCATCAAAGTCTATCGATAGATCACCAGTATACACACCCCAAGACCGCGGATCTATCGATAACATTTGTCCAAAGAAAAAGGGGGGTAATCAGGTAAACAAAATCAGGCAAAATAGTGTAAAAACTCTTAGATGAGGAGTAACTGAGATAATATTCAGGCTCGCGCCTTGGTGCCGATGCGTTAGTGTTCAGAGTAGACGGTGAACCAACGGTGGCACTCGGCGCACCGGGTGCCACGGCTCACCTCACCGTCATGGATCGGGTCTATCTCGTTCTCAACGCCGCAATGTGAACACTCGACAGCCATCGTATACTCGTCGGTCATCAGGTGCCACCAATGGCTACAGCGTCCTTAGACCGGCGGTGTGAGTACGGAGAGAAAAGAGGAAGCTAACGACCAATGGGGCCGACTGTCCCTGTCGGTGAAAAAGATAGAGACGCGAGAACTATTATCCCCAGTGGCGACACGAAGGCAACATCAAAACGCAGTATGTTGCGCCGGTCGATCCAGCCGAGTAGTCAGCGATTCACATTGGATCGCTCATAGCTGAACACGACCCGGTCACGCTAACGGACTATCACCGGGGTGACCACAATCACTCCAGCGTCCGCCCAAGACTCTCGCGCATCCCGGTCAGGACCTCACGCCCGTCGTCGGTGACCGAATACGTCTGTCGGTGCTTGTTCGGTCCTGTTGACTCAACCAACCCCGTCGACTCCAGATCCGCGAGCGAGCGCCGGGCATGGCGGTCACTCACCTCAAGACCCTCCTGTGCGGCCTGTGCGATCAGGCCACGCCAGGCGTCGCCGTCATAACTGGCGACCAACAGCAGGCACGTCTGTGCCGTTGGCGTGAGGTTCTGGTACGCTGCCCAGTCTGGCTGGTCGTTGGCATCGCTGTCGTCCGTCATCGGCTCACTGCCATTGTGAGCGTGGTCTGTGCCGGCGCTGCCAGTGACCGCTCGCCATCGAACAGCCACAGTCGCTCGATAGCACTGATTGGGAGCCACTGTTCGACGGTGATCGCCTCGACCCAGAAGCCGCCGAGCACCGACATGACGACCGCGACCAGTGCTCGCAGTGTCGCCCGGATCGCGCCGACGCCAGATGCGAGTGGCACCACCAATGTTGCCCGCCCAGCGCGAGCCAGTGAGCGCACATCACTGGCCATCAGTTTCCACCTCCAACAGCGTTCAGGGGGGTCCCCCCTTCCGTTCTTGTTCCTGATACGCGCGCGCATCGAACGGAACTTTTTGTCCACTCCGGCCGATCGGTGCCGCTGGCCCCGCCGACCGGGCCGCCAGAGTCGGCTATCGTGAACATAAACGGGTACTCACTATCGGTCTCTACCAGTGGCTTCGCTGGGTTAATCATCGGCCTCAACCTCCACTGTCCCAGCGGGTCCAGTTCGTCTTGGAATGCGTGCTGCAACGATCTCTGCGTTCGCGTCTGGCTTGAACATGATATCGTAGCGTCTCTGCGTGGCTTGGATCGGACTCGCTGGGAACGCGCCATCAGAGTAGGGACTGGATAGTGGCTCGAGTATCTCCGGTTCATCATCAGAGATATCGATGATCCCGCGGCCAGGCGCGAGCACGCGCAGTTCGTGCACGGCACCGTTGGCTGCGCGGTACTCCTTGAGGATCGTTGGCTGCTCATCGTCGTCGGTCGCCACCTGGAGGTCCTCGACGATCATCCCGCCATCGTCGTCGGTCGTCGGCGCAGCTGACGCTGGAATCCCAAGCCGGAACTGGAACTCCGGTGTGTCGTGTGGGTAGCCTAAATCAGAAAACTGGAACTCGGAGAACCGATTCTCGTTGTAGCACAGTCCGAACCCCTTCGGTCGCTTCGAGAGGAGGTCTTGATCCTGTTCGATATCACGGAATGGTTTGGGCGCTTCAGCCTTCGTCGTCCGGTTGCCGCGTTCGTTGTTCGAGAGTTCAACCCAGAAATCGAACTCCTTGAGCCAGTGATTGTGGACGTCTTCTTCGTGATGGGCGTAGCCGATTAGTGACAGTCCAGCTGACCGCATTTCCTTCGAGATGTTCGCCATGGTCCGAACACACTCATACGTCCAGTGGCCAGTCTCCCCACCGGAAGCGGCTTCAGGCGCAATCATCCCGAACTCGTCGATGTGGACGGTCATCCAGTTGCGCTCGCCATCGTTATCGACACGCAAGCCGTCGAAGGTCCGTGCTGCGAGAAACCCAAACCACCAGTGTGAGGCCGGCGTCGGGTCTGGTTCGTTCTTGGGTTTGAACTCCGGTTGCTTGACCGTCGCATCTGCCGTTGCCAGTGCATTGCTACAGCCACGAAAATAGGGATCCGGGAACACGACGTTGTACGTACCCTTTGGATGGTCCTGCAGTTGCTCGACCAGCTCGAAGACATCTGAGTAATACCGGACAGCTCGGCACAGTTCCTCTGGAGTGGGGTCGCTTGCATCAACGCCCTCCATCCAGCGGCCGTCAACCTCGACCCCGCTGGGGAGCCACAGCGTTGTCCAGTCAGCTAGTCGCCGCCAGTCTGAGCTTTTCTGGCGGCCGTTCCTGACGATGCGCTCGTCGTTGTGTTCCATCTGGTACGTGGCAAACTGGTCGGCAGCCGTGGACTTACCCGAGCCTTTCGGCGCTTCGACCATTGTCAGTGAGGCGCCTGGAGAAGTCACCGTCGAGGGACCATCCGATGCACTCTCAACGTGGATCAAAAAGTCCGGGTACACGCCCGACAATGCCGCGCCCTCGCGTGGGTAGAACGCCTCAGCGTCAAATTCGGGGATGTTGAACCGCCGGCGAATCTCTTTGGCGTCGGGTCGCCAGTATTCTTCGGGTGTCATGTCGTGTAGTATCTCTGCGCCTTGTTGCGTTTGGTCGGTGTATGCGTCGGGTTTTCTCTCGTCTTTGGACATAGGTTGGGTCTACAGGTGCTGTTAGGTTGGTTGCGCTGCTATGCGTCGGTACTTTAGCCAGTCTCACGGGCACGCTGTGTGCTTGCGCTGGGTCACACGAAACAGCAGTCGCTGCGTTGGGCGTCGCCCTTCTCTGCTGGGAGAGTATGAAGCCACTCGTCGGATGCACTGAGTCTACACCTCGTGCCGCCCTCGCACAGGTCAATGCCAGTCTCGGCCACCGCCTCCGGTCAGTTGCTCCTGTTAACTGGAATGGATGCTCTCGTGTGAGTAGGGCGCCACAGTCAGACTGCGGTCATCCTACGAACACGAAACCGGTGGCAGACCACGGACAAATATGGCTGGATTAGTACAGTATTCTGTCACTCTCTGTATGGTCCCGAAACAGTCTGGTAAGAGATTGTAAGAGGGAGACACTGGAATGGAGTGGACAGCGCCGATGCCCTTTTCTCAAATACTGCTAATCCGTGGGTATGGCCAATTCAGTCATGCTGGGGCGAAGTGTAGTCCAGCGAGGGGGCGTCAGTCTGTATCTGAGTATCGACCATGGTTGGCAGGAGGCCGCAGGTTTGGACGTCGACGATACGTGCCGACTGGAGATCGAAGAAGTTGGTGACGCGTCGCTGACGGTGGCGCTGTTCATCGATAAAGACTACGGGACAGTGGCAGACCCACCAGGGCAGTTCGATATCGAGCCAGTGGATATCCAGACCGATCTTCAGTGGTGTCTGCCCGCCGATATGCGCCACGAATTCGGTATCTCCGAGGAGTTCACATACAGTGCCGAGTACCACGGCGACGGCGAGATCCACTACGAACTCACGTCGCCGACCGTTCGCGATGAGCGACTGCTTGCCTGAACTGAAGTGGCGGTGGTAGTAGGTGTGCCCGTGACGGCGGAGCAAACGTTTCTGTTGAGTGGCCTGAGACAGTGGCTAAACGCTTATATCCGAGGATAGGCAATTTTTGCGTAGAAGGAACACTGTCACACGCTTCTTCCATTCCCCTTTCCATGTCTGATGACACGCAGCGTCTCGGCCGGTGCCCAGACTGTGGCGAGCGTATCACAACTCCGTGGCTGCTGGTTGAATACGAGAAAGACGATGGGACAGAGGGTATCTGGGCCGAGTGTCCGACGTGTGAAGACGTCGTTGCGCCTGAGTAGTCATAGACAGCAGACTCAAGTATGTCTCTGTAAGTATCTCGCATAAGAGACTAGTGATGGATATTCCTTCCCAACTTCAGTGTCTGTTTTCTGCGTCTATCGAAGAGCGCGAAAACTCCTACGTGGTCGAAATCCCAGAGCAAGAACTGGAGCTCGGTGATCTACAGCAAGGCGAGACATATCGTGTCGCGGTTTTATCGCTGCCGGCGGATACTGAAACCGAGGAGCCACCCAGCTCAGAAGCACAGCGTGAACGTGAGCCACCAGAACCGCCAGTCGAAGAAGGTGAGCAACGCACTGTCGACATC
The DNA here is from genome assembly GCF_011440255.1 of Haloarcula sp. JP-Z28. Lineage (NCBI taxonomy): Archaea > Methanobacteriati > Methanobacteriota > Halobacteria > Halobacteriales > Haloarculaceae > Haloarcula > Haloarcula sp. JP-Z28. Next base: position 35,496 of record NZ_JAAOHT010000036.1, read on the forward strand.
GAAGATATTGGTGACAAAGGTGATGGGATTACTCGTGTCGAGCGCGGATTTGTTGTGATTGTTCCAGATACTGACATCGGAGAGCGTGTTACTGTCGAAATCACTGATGTGGGCAAGAACGTCGCCTTTGCAGATGTGGTTACGCGGCTCTCATCGAACGGATAATCCAATGGATTCCTTCAGATGTGCCACGACCTCCGGCAAGGCTCGTAGTTTGCTAAACCCCGGCGGTAGCAGTAACGACTTATCACATAAGTCGTGATCTGGTCAGTACAGAAACCTCCACCATCAATCTGAGAATCCACTCTCTCAAGAATTATCTTTACCAATGAACGGTATCAAAAAGAACAGGACACCACCAGCTATGGATAAGGTGATGCCAAGGCCAAAGGGAAGCACTGTCAGGGTAACAGGGTCATACGTCATCTGAAATGTATAGACTCTGTCTTGATACTGGACGGCATTGTTAGCGAATGTAGTTAGTGTGGAATCCTTTACCGGGGCTGCTCCACCATCCTGTATTCGATTAAATACTTCTTTTTCTCCGTCAGTGAGACCCGAATATGATACTATTGTCTCATTTGTATCAGCGACAGTCTGATCAACCTGAATCTGATACGGCGTAGATTGTATTTCGCTATATGCAGCAGATCCAGTTATTCCGATTCCGATTATGAACAGCCCAACACCTACGGCTTGGAGGGGAGTATGAAACCGCGGGGACAGCCTCATCGATTGATCGTTGATATGATGGTAATATTAAACTTTTTATTTGCTCTATTCAGGGGCCAGTAGATTTGCACGCCTACCAAACAGTGTGACCGTGGAGGCACCTCTAATACCGTAGTTCCGACTTGCTTGATACGCTTCTATTCGGTCGATGCAAGCGATCTACCCCTCACACTACAAGATTATCACTCTACAACCGTATCAATCGGCTACATATACATACGCCAAATGTGAATTACTAGAAAAACACAGTGATCTTGATGAACGCCGAAAGTTATTCACGACTGGTCGCGAGTACAGGAACCGTTCTCTTGCTTGTCGGGCTAATCCTCTTTTATGGAAGCTTGCCATCATATTCGACTGCGATTGAAACGAAATCGGCAGACAAACGTGCCATGGCAGACGAAATGGAACAGTACTCGGTCGCTGAGATAGATGCGGTTCCATTTGCAAACCTGTCTTCGGCGGAACAGACGGCCTTCACCCGAGCACGCCAGTCGCCACAGAACCAGTATTCAGACCGTGGAGCATCCGATGATGGTTCAACGTTCGACTATCGGAATGACATCGTTACCCAGTACTTTGTTGCGTACGACGAAGACTTGTACTTGGTTAGTGCCGTTATTGACATCCACCCACTCATGAGTGCGGGCAGCGCTTTTAGTGGCTTCTTAGGTATCGGACTTCTTGGTTTTGCGTACTGGATATCTTGAACAACGTGGTCAGGCGGACTTTGGCCAACTGACAACCGTAGTTAGTACGCAGGCCTACCGAGCAGGCTCTCCACCTATTCAGTGGTGAAAGTAACTCTGAGAGCGCGAGTAACGACTTGTATCACAAGTCGTAACAGATTCGGTGTTTGACAGCGGAAATCCGGTGTGTATACCCCTATTCCTACCAACCGCTAGATACTTTACTAACGGAAATAAAAGTAATCGTAATGCGTATCGAATCGACTGCTGGAAACGAGCATAAGGTGTGGCTCACCGACAGTGAAATCGAAGAACTGCGCCGAGCTACCAACAGCCAACGCGACGACATAATCATTCAACTCGGGGCATTTGTCGGCCTTCGGGCATTCGAGATTCCACAGGTGTGTCCTGCCGACGTAAAAGAAGCTGAGAGCGGCCAGTACCGACTCAGAGTCACAGCTGGGAAAGACACCAGCGGTAACGGTGGAAAGCCCCGCGATGCCTACCTCCCCGACCGCGTTGAGCGCGATCTCAAACGGTATCAGAACGAACACAACATCGCTCCCAACGACCCATTCATCGATCTGACTCAACCCGGCGTTCGTGCGGTCGTCCGGCGTACCGCCAACCGTGCAGCACAAGCGACCGGTGAGGACGATTTAGAGAAGGTGAGTACACATGACCTCCGTCGCCGGTATGCACAGCGACTCCTCGTCGACGAGCAAATGAATCCCCGCGTGGTGATGGCTGTCGGTGGTTGGGACAGTTTCGCTGCTATTGAACCATATCTGAACGCACCGAGTGAGGAGGTTATCGACCAAGCCTTTGCAGAGGCCAAACTCTGACTGAGGGCAATAGCGAGTTCAAGCGCGCAATTCTGACTGATCGATGAGAACCCTGCTGCAAGCGGTATGCAGTGGTCGGTACGGCCAATAGACGTGACGAAAATGAATCCGTCAGCTCTCGATTGAAGCGGCAGTAAGTAGTCTACTGCCACGGGAGAGCATCTTCGATCGGACCAGTAACTCTCTCACTGATTTGGCTTTCCCATCGGTCGATTGGTGCCACTTTTGAGATTTCATCTGAGAGTTCACTCGAGAGGACTCCATCCAAGAATCCCATTTGAATTGCTACTATTCCCACCAAAACCGGGAGCCCGAAAACAAACAACACACTGAATAGATTGACCAGCACCCCGTTGAGTAGTTCAATCCGCCGGAGAATCCAATGTATTATCCAGCCGACTACGCAAATTACTATTGTATAAGTCGTAAGCTGCAGAACCTGAATCATTACTGCTGTCGCTCGCGCTCCACCGATATCTGTGAATATGAATACTCCGGCAATAGAACCAATTATCAGCCACATCAGTAATCCAATAATTTTCACCCACCGTCTGGATCTTCTGACAGCAGCATCATCGGGTACTTGATCATGTCGCCATGGATTCTGCATGGTAATTTATCCTTGCTACCTCAAGATAAGCCATTATTCCGTGATGACACTTGCGTCAGAAATTCTACTCCATTAGCTGTCGTTGTTCCTCTGAACAAGGTTCGATAGTGCTAGATATGCACACTTATCCAACAGCGTATTCAACCACTCAGCGCTGAAAAAATAGCTACTGCGTGAACTACGATGCTGTCCCTGAGATAGGCTGTCAGGAAGGGTGAGTGGTTACGTGCTGGCTCTCCCACTCACTCCGAGCAGTAAGTTCTCGTTCACCACGCTGTGTGGTTGCATAGACATTGGTCCGCCCGTCTTTCTCTCCTTTTTCGACGAGTCCTTTCTCAACAAGCGTGTCCAGATTTGGGTATAGCCTCCCGTGATAGATATCTTGCTGATAGTACTCATCTATCTCTTCCTTGATGGCTATGCCATGGGGCTCGGCCAGCCCATGTACTATATAGAGTAGGTCACGTTGGAAACCGGTTAGATCGTGCATTTCACCGCTAACTACCAGCCTGGTATGGTTAATCCCAGTGAACCTACTGTACCACGCTCATCAGAGAGAGCACAAGGCCCACCCCCGGCAGAGAGGAACGTGTGTACATACGCGGAAGCCAGACGACTCACATCTGAAACCAGTCGGCCACTGTCCAGTGACTGACACGGGACACTCGGAGTGGCGCAGCTTCACTTTCACCACGATTTGCATGGGTTTTAGACCACGCCAAGCGTACCGCCAGCCGTCTCCCATCGCAAACGAGACGGAGAACACTATGAGCAACTCTGATATACAGCAGGAAGCCCAAGAC